>VGOX01000107.1 GCA_016875755.1 Chloroflexota bacterium | reverse complement strand
GGAGAAAGTAAAATGATGAACTCTTTCTCCCGCAAAAAAAGCGCTTCAAATGCAAAAGAGCGACTACAACTGGTTTTAGTGCATGATCGTACCGATCTGACTTCTGAGCAGTTGGAATCGCTCAAAGATGATCTGATCAAAGCGATCTCTCAATACATTGAAATTGACCCGGACGCAGTTCGAATCGAACTGGAATGGGATGGACGTTCCCAGCGGCTGGTGGCGGATATTCCCCTGCGAAGTGCCGCCCGGCATCGTGCGGGCTGACCGTTTGTGACCTGGAGGCACGGACTCAGCCTGATGTTTCTATCGGTTGTGTCCGTGCTTTTTTATGCCTATGAATCGTGGACTTTCCTGGCGTAATTTTGATTTCCTGCTTTTAGGCGCAGTGGTTTTGGCGTCCGCTTTTGGCACGGTGATGATTCGCTCTGCTGTGGCGGGAAATGAAGTGCTGTTGCCTGTCATCCCGCGTCAGGTATATTTTGCCATTCTCGGTGTAGTTTTGATCTTCTTCCTCGCCTCCATTGATTATCGGTATTGGCTGGCGTTATATCGCCCGATCCATCTTGTGATTTTGGTTTTCCTCATCACGCTGACTGGGTTTGGTCAATCTGCATTTGGCGCTCAACGTTGGTTTACCGTAGGTGTGTTGTTCCTTCAACCTACTGAATTTGCCAAGCTCGTTGCGATCATTGTTCTGGCGCGATATTTTGAGTTCACCCGCGACCACCCCCGCGACTTGCGCTGGGTCTTCGGTGCAATATTCCGCGCCGCATGGATCATTGGCTTGATTCTGCTTCAACCTAACCTAAGTAATGTGATGGTTTTGTCGGTTGTTTTGGCTGTGATGCTCTGGGTGAACGGAATTCAAATAAAACACGTTGCGATTGCAGCAGCTGTCGGTGTTTTGGCTTTAGGGACGGTGATTGCCCTCTCAGTATTGGGGATTCGCATTTCATTCTTGCAGGCATATCAGCAGGAACGTATCCTCAACTTTGTTGTCCCGGACCCGAACGATACGTATGGAAATCGTTACAACGTACAACAGGCATTGATCGCGGTTGGCTCAGGCGGTGTTAGTGGTCAGGGCTATGGACAGGGATCGCAAACCCAATTACGCTTCCTCAAGGTACGTCACACCGACTTTATCTTCGCTGCGAGTTCTGAAGAGTTTGGCTTGGCAGGCGGAGTAGTTATCATTTTTGCGCTTTCGGTTATTGTTTGGCGCTGTATTCGTGCCGCGCAGAAGGCACGTGATGTGGCAGGCTCCATGCTTGCGCTTGGTGTAGCCACGCTTATTTTCTTTCAAGCCGCAGTTAATATCGGCATGAATCTCAACTTATTGCCGGTCTCTGGATTGCCGCTCCCATTCGTCAGTTATGGAGGCAGCGGTCTGACCGCCCTTATGATCGGCATTGGATTTGTTCAATCTGTTGTCATGCGTCAAAAAGAATTGGAATTCTAAATTCCGACGGCAGACCATGGACGGCGGACGGTAAAACACAGTCCACTTTCCATCGTCAATCGTCAAATCAGGAGTAACCCTTGTCCATTAAACCCGCTCGCACTCGCATCGCCCCATCCCCAACGGGACACATGCATCTCGGCACTGCCCGAGTTGCGTTGTATGACTACCTGCTCGCCAAAAAGACAGGCGGACAGTTCATCCTGCGCATCGAAGATACCGACCTCAAACGCACCGTTCCTGGCGCAGAGCAGGAGATCATGGATGGCTTGCGCTGGCTGGGTCTTCAATACGACGAAGGTCCCGATGTCGGTGGACCACATGGTCCTTACCGCCAAACCGAGCGCCGCGATATTTATCAGCATCACGCCAAAATCCTTGTGGATAAGGGGCATGCTTATCCCTGTTTCTGCACGCCTGATCACCTTGAAAAAGTCCGACAGGAGCAGATGAAACGCAAGGAAAATCCGCATTACGATGGCACCTGCCGAAACCTTGCACCTGATGAAGCTGCAAAGCGTATTGCCAATGGCAAAGCCTGCACCATCCGCTTTAAAATGCCGCACGAAGGTGCAACCGTGGCGCACGATCATTTACGCGGCGACATCACCACGGAAAACAAACAACTCAACGATTACGTCATCCTCAAAACCGACGGCTTGCCGACCTATCATCTCGCTGCCATCGTGGATGACCACGAAATGGAAATCACGCACGTCATGCGCGGCTCTGAATGGCTTAGCACTTTTCCACTGCACGTCAACATCATCCGCGCCTTCGGTTGGGAAGAACCCACCTGGGTGCATCTCTCCGTTTTTCTCAAGCCGAGCGGCAAGGGTAAAATGTCCAAGCGCGAAGCCGCGCAAGCCATGAAAGATGGTTACTCGATTTTTATCAAAGACATGCAAGACCTCGGCTTCACCCCCGAAGGCGTGTTGAACTGGTCTGCATTGATGGGATGGGGTGTTGCTGAAGATGATGTGATGACTGTGGGGCAGATGGTCGAACGCTTCACGATCGCCTCGTTGACTCCTTCACCCGCTGCGATCAACTTTCAAAAACTGGATCACTTCAACGCGACGCACATCCGCCTCCTGACGACCGCAGACCTGGCAGCCCGCCTCAAGCATTACTTTACCTGTGAGGGACTTAACGTCAATGACGATGTCTTACTGAAAATGATTCCGCTCATCCGCGAACGGCTCACCACGCTGGATGATTGTATTTCCTTCGGCGCATTCTTCTTCAAAGACGAGGTTGCGCCCGTGGCGGAAGATCTCATCGCCAAGGGACTGGACGCGAAGCAGTCCGCAGAGGTTGCTCGAAAGGCGTATCAAATTCTGGAGGCGCAACCAGACCTCAGTCACGAACGATGCGAGCCGCCCTTCCGTGAATACGTCGAATCGAGCGGATTCAATGCAGGGCAGGTCTTCGGCATCCTGCGTGTCGCGGTGACAGGGCAAAAAGTCAGCCCGCCGCTGTTCGAAAGTATGGAGATTATGGGGCGCGATGTTTGTTTGCGCAGGCTTCAACATGCGATCGGGATGCTGGAAAAGATGTAACAAAAAAGACGGAGCGCCTGCTCCGTCTTTTTTGTTGTCATTACAGTTCTTCTTCAGTATTCGTTTTGTAAAAGATTTGATAGGCCAGCATCGCCATCCCGCCGATGCTGACTTGTATCGGTTTGCCCTGCACCTGTGCTTCTTCGGGGATCATCTCCATAGCTTCTTTGGTGATGAGGATTTCACCAGCCTTACCGATATCCTCGCCCATTTTGCAGGCACGGTTGACGGGATCGCCGAACCTGTCGTCATCATTAAGTATGAGGATGCGTCCATAGTCGATGCCAATGGTGACGTGAATATCCATATCGTCTTGTGTCAGCAGGTTGGCGGCGGTAAAGGCATGTTGAATGGTGATGGCTGTCAGCGCTGCTGCGGTGGGGTCTGGGAAGACCGCAAAACAGTTGTCTGCTTTGAATTTGATGATGCGCCCGCCGCGCCCTGTGATGATCGGTTCAACTGTCATTTGCATACGGCGGATCATCGAAAGATAATGCACGATCCCATACTTGCGTGTGAGTAGTGAAAAGCCAGCCATATCCAACACCATGGCTGTGTTCTCGCTGCCATATTTTTTCCAGATGGCATCTTCCAATTTCTTGCGATTGGAAGCATCCGATTCCTGTGAATAGTTCAACAGGATTTCCTGAAGTTGTGGGTCTTTCGGTTGGATATGCATTTGCTCATTATAACGAAAAGGTCATGGAAACAACTTACATTTCCATGCTGGATTTCATGGTCTTTGTTCTCAGGCTGGTTTGATATGAATGGTATGGATTTCATATTGTAGATCGTGGTGATAAATCAATAGCTGCTCTCGCTTGATGATTTCATATTTACCGTCTGACACTTTCACCTTGCAGCCTTCGGGATATTGGAAGTCGGGTAAAAAGATCAACGTCGGTTCAGTGACAGCAGGGTCATGGCGGAAGCGAAAAATAAACTCCTTCGTTTGAATGTCAAAGGAAATTTGCGAAGGTTCGCCGGCAGTTGCAATAGGGTATGGCCGCACTGCGGCTTCAAGCGCGCGTCCCCCAGAATGAATATTGGACGGCTGTTGCTGCTGGTCACGGCTAAAAATGGAGAAATCTTCGTCATTCCACAGATCGCCGCGCTCATTGGTGTTGTCTGCCGTGTAGTTCCATAGCGTGTAATTAAGCAGGTTCTCATCCATGGCTCGTAATGTGCGGTCAAGGGCTTTGACCTGCTCGCTGAAGTTGCCTGTGCGATATGCCTTCTTTTTGTTCAGGTCAAATGCAATACCGACTTCGCCCAGCAAGGTGGGGACATTTCCCATGTGTTGTTTAGCATGGGCTTTTTTATTTCGCATTTGACGGGCGAACGAGCGGCGGATGTTCCCTGCGCCGAAGACAAGTTTGTTCAGGTCGCGGTCATAATTTAGGAAGGAATTAAAGGATTTCATGACCAGTACGATCCCGTCGTACCAGTGTGGGGCGTAGACGATATTTGGGGCGTCGTCGGTTGTCCACTTGGGGCCATGACTCCGAAAACCGTGCTCTACAAACAGTACCGCATCGGGCTGTACTTCGCGGATTTCCTTTGCAAAACGGTTGAGAAACGGGACGTAATAATCACGGCTGAAATCCACATCCCGCCCATTGACGTTGGTGAAGTATTCCGGGCGGAGCAGGCGGGGCTGACCTTGTGCGTCTACGTCCCAAACGCCGTGCTGCTTCCAGATGCAGTCAGAACTATTCAGCCAGGCCCGCTCCCCGAATGGATTTAAAACCTTTTTGTCGATCTGTTTGCGGCCAAGAAAACCCAAATCCCAAATCCCCACTTCCTGCGGAATGCCCGCGCCCAACGCCATGGATTGAAGCGGGGTTGGCATCGCGCCTTTATCTATGACTGTGTGGATCTTTGTCAGGTCGCCGATGCCAATGTAGCCCTCGCCGGGCTCGTTAATGGCATCATACCCGAGGACATTGGGCAATCCCTTGAGAGTTTTGGTAACTTCTTTGATAGCATTGATGTAATGTCGTTGTAGAAAATCCTGGATCGATTCTCCCTGCACTTTTATTTGCGGCGCGAAATCATTACCTCCAAAAAAAAGCGTGAACATGGTCGCTGCTGCCAGTTTGGTGGCGTTGGTGGGCCAGATCATTTGTGGAAGCGGGTCGCCGTGGATCTGATGAAGGAATGCCGCGCCTGTTTCATGGAAGCGGGTGATATCCATGCCCGCCGCCTCGAACGTCCAGCCGGGTGCGCCGTCGCCGCCTGAGAACCGACTCCATACATCCTGATGCGAGTCGATAAAGACTTGTATGCCATGCTCGTGAGCCTTTTCGATCACAGCGCGCAGGTATGTCAAGTACTCTGTGTCGTAAATGCCCGGACCTTCGTGTTCGATCGCCTCCCATGTAACTAAAAAGCGCAGAAAAGTAAAGCTCCAGGCTTTTAATCGTGCGAAGTGTTCGTCTGCTTCATCTAGGGGAAACGGATGCCCTACGAATGATACATTCCGATGATCGAAAAATCCATTTCGTTGATACGTGGCTCCATTTGGCGTGCGCGGAATCTTACTGCTGCCGCCTACATTAACACCGCGTAGGATCAATGTGCGCCCAGCTTCATCTTTGAACCACGGACCATCAATATGTATAGGAGTCATTTCGCTTTGTCCCTTATTTGGTTTTGTTTCATTTTCCCACTCAACTGTTGCGTTTGCAAGAAAAAGGCAGGCACATTAAACATGTGCCTGCCTTATCTCTAACTATCTCCCGGCTCATCCGCCATGCGGACGATGCGCGGGGTGAACTTGCCGATTACATCCACCAGATCGCGTTGGGCGGTGATGACCTCATCAATTGCTTTGTATGCCTGCGGCGACTCGTCGATACCTCCGCCTAGTAGGGTGACGCCGCGTTCTTTCAGGTAATCATCCCTTTCGCGCTTGCTGATGGAATTGACTGCGGTCCTGCGGCTCATCCTCCGACCCGCACCGTGTGATGCAGATTCAAGTGACTCGCTCACGCCTCTTCCTCTTACCACGTAGCCTGCATCTCCCATTGAGCCTGGGATTACGCCGAAAACGCCTCTGCCTGCAGGTGTGGCACCCTTCCTGTGGACGATAACTTCGCGCCCGTCAGCGAGTTGTTCGCGCCATGCGAAGTTGTGGTGGTTTTCAACCGCTGCCATTTCCTTCAATCCAACCACCGCTGCGACACGCTTGTGAATGATGTAATGATTCGCCGAAGCGAACCTGCCTGCCAGTTCCATTGAAAGCCAGTACTCCTGACCATCTTCTGAATCCAGTGTGAGCCATGCAAGGTGTTTGACGCTGGGGTCGAGATCGGGGTGCTTTTCTCTCGCAACCTTACTGAAGCGGTCTGCAATCTTCGCGCCAACTCCGCGCGAGCCGCTGTGCGAGAGCAGGGCAAGATACTCGCCTGCCTTCAATCCGAACATCGGTTCGTGAAGTGTGAACGAGCCCCATTCCACGAAGTGATTGCCCGTGCCGCTTGTGCCGAGTTGATTCATGGCAGTGTCTTTGAGCGTCTTGAGCTGGCGGGTGGCATACCACGCATCATCGTCGAGGACTTCATGTTGAGCACGTTTGCTGCCCTTCCACGCCGCGCCCATGCCGAAGGCGGTTTCGTCCCAGAGGGAATTTTCGAACATACCCTTCTTCTGTCCGATGAGGATCGGCGAGACTTCGTAAAGAGACAAGCGCATACGGCAGGCAATGTCCACGCCGACGGCGTAGGGGATGACGACGTTTTCGGTTGCAAGCACACCGCCGATGGGTAGTCCGTAGCCGACGTGCGCATCGGGCATGAGCGCGCCAGTGACAGTCACGGGCAGACGCATGGCGTTTTCCATCTGCTTGATGGCTTCGGGGTCGATTTGTTCTGTCCCCCAAATGGGGAAGGGCAGCGGTGCCTCGCGCAGAATGTCTTCAGAAGGTTCGTCGTTCTTGTTTTGGCGCAGGATCTCGCGGGCAAGATCGGCGAGCAAGGTGTCGGCGAGGTAGTTGCCTGGGTTGGCGCGAACCGCTTCGAGCGTAGTAAGAGCCGCGTCGCGTTCCATGCCGTTGGCGACCATTTGATTCCCTGCTTCTTTGGCAAGACCAATACTTTTTCCGTCCTGCCAGTTGTTGAGTTTCAGGATTTTTCCTGTGATGATGTCCATTTTGAAATTCCTTGACGATTGACTGT
>VGOX01000106.1 GCA_016875755.1 Chloroflexota bacterium | reverse complement strand
CCAGAAATCTCCAAGATGAAGCCCGCGCAAGGCGAGACAGAGAAACAGGATGCTAATGAGCACCCCAAGCCAGAATTGCCATTTCTTCATTTGCATAGAATGTGATTGTACCAAAAGTGCAAGGTGACAGTTACTTCTAAAGCCTGCCCGTGGCTGCTCGGCTATAATTCATGCCCTGAAAGGATTCTGCATGAAAAAGTATTTCCCCTCGATCCGTGATTATTCGTTCATCATTCTCTCCAGCCTGATCCAGGCGGTGAGTTTGCGTCTGTTCTTTGTGCCTGCCAATCTCGCGTCTGGCGGAGTGAGCGGAATTTCACAGTTGATCAATCACTTCACAGACTGGCCCATCGGTTTGATGGTGTTCATCGGCAATGTGCCGCTCTTCCTGCTTGGCTGGCGCTTCCTCGGTGGAACCAAATTTGCCGCGCGGACGGCAATTGCAATCGCCTCGTACGCTCTCTTCACCGACCTGCTTGTGAAAATTCCCGCCTTTATGGAATATTCCCAAATTCTGATCGACGACCTGCAAGGCGATATCTTCCTCAGTTCGTTGTACGGAGCCATTGTCAGCGGGGTGGGGTATGGCATGGTCTATCGCGCGCGCGGCACCAGTGGCGGCTCGGATATTCTCGCCCGCATCCTCAACCATTGGAAGGGTGTTTCGATGACCCAAAGTTATCTGATCGTAGATACGGCGGTCATCCTCTCTGCAGGGTTTGTCTTTGGTTGGAAGGAAGCCCTCTACGCGATGATCGCGCTCTACGTCAGCGGGCTTGTGGCAGAGACGGTACTCGAAGGCGGCGGCACCAGCCGAACGGCGATGATCATCACATCCAAAGCGGAGGAAGTTTCCACCCGTGTCATGGATGAACTGGAACGCGGCATCACCTATCTTGAAGGACGCGGTGGTTATACAGGCAATTCACGCCCCGTCCTTTATTGCGTGGTCAATCGCGCTGAGATCGCATCGCTCAAAGCCATCGTCCATGAAACCGACCCCGAAGCGTTCATGGTCATTGGTGTTGCACACGAAGCATTGGGTGAAGGATTCAAGCCGTTGAAGGGGAGATGAGACGATCGAGTTAAAGAGAAACGAGTAACGAGAAAAAATCCTCGTTACTCGTTTCTTTCTTTGCTACCGTACATCCGTCATTGCGAGCTGCCGATGTTTCCTTTTGGCGGCGAAGTAATCTGAGAATCATGCCAAGGATTGCTTCGGGCAGGAGCAAGTGCGCCCTCGCAATGACACTACTTTTTCTTCCCATACCCAAATAACTTCAACGTATTCGGGTCGTTGCGCCAGTCTTTTGAAACCTTCACGCGCAGTTCCAAAAACACCTTGCGCCCGCCCATCTCTTCGATCTCTTTTCGCGCGGCAGAGCCAATGCTCTTCAACATCTTCCCGCCTTCGCCGATGACGATTCCCTTTTGCGACTCGCGCTCCACAAAGATCGTCGCCGCAATATACGCCATGCCGTTTTCACGCTCCTTGAACTCATCGATGCGCACCGCCATGCCGTGCGGCACTTCCTCACGCAATTGGATGAGACACGCTTCTCGGATCAAATCTCCCGCAATTTCTTTTTCATATAGATCGGTGATCTGATCTTCGGGATATTCCGCCTCTCTCTCCGGGGATGCCTGAATCAGCGCTTCGAGCAGTTCGCCAATTCCAAGCCGCTTTGCTGCGGAAATCTTCATTACAGAAGCTGCATTGACCAATTGACTGTATTCGTCCACCCGCGCGGATTCTTCGTCGGGTTTGACCATGTCCATTTTGTTGAGGACAAGCATCAGCGGAATCCGAGGCGAAACGTCCGCGAGCAGGGAGGAGATGGTCAAGTCCTCTTCTGTGGGGGAGGTTGCAGCATCCACCAGCCAGAGGATCATATCCACGCCATCGAGCGCGTCTTTGGCTTCGTCGTTCAGGAACTCGCCGAGTTTATGTTTGGCTTTGTGTAGACCGGGCGTATCGACAAAAATGAGTTGCGCATTTTTGAGTGTGAGAATGCCGAGTTGCTTTTTGCGTGTTGTCTGCGGACGCGGCGAAACGGCGGCGATCTTCTGCCCGAGCAGGGCATTCATCAGTGTAGACTTGCCCACGTTGGGGCGCCCGATGATGGCGATAAAACCAGAGCGATGGGTCATGTAGTTTTCCTTTTGAAATTTACGACGACAGGGCTGGCGATGATGAGCAGTGTGCCTGCCAGCAATTGCCACGAAAGATGTTCGTTGAGAAAGATCACCCCGAGAATCACGCCGCCAACGGGGAACAGGTAGGTGACGAGGGTGGCGCGGGTGGGACCAATTTCGTGAATCAAATAATACATCATAATCATGGCGAGACCTGAACCAAGTACGCCAAGCCAGAGTGCGGCGATCCATGTGATCGGCAGGCTGGGAATTTCAAACGGGCGTTCGGCAACAGGACCGATGATCCACATGAAGACCGCGGAGGTGATGAGCAAGCCCACGCCGCGCATGGTGTTGTCGACATGCTGGGTGTATTTGCGGATGGCAACCGCACTGCCCGCATAAAAGAGCGAAGCGAGGATGACCGCGAACTGCCCAAGGACGGAAGCGTGTTCGCTGGCGAGCAGGTCTTTGCTCATCAATACGAGGATGCCTGTAAAGCCGATTAGCAAACCGAGCGTTTTCTGGAAGGTGATTTTGTCATCATGGATCCAGAAGTGGGCGATGAGCAGGGTGAACAGCGGCACCGTGCCATTGAGCACGGATGCGACTGCCGAGTCGATCATCGTCTCGCCCCATGAAATCAGGAAGACAGGAATGGCGAGGCTGGCGGGTCCAAGGATGGCGAAGATGCCCCAGGTTTTCAAGTCACGTGGCAGGCTGAGCTTTTGATAGGTGGCAATGGCGATCGCTGTGAGAGCGCCGAATAACATGCGGAAGGCGGTCAGCGACATCGGTCCCACATCCTGCACGCCGATCTTGATCCACAGAAAGGAGGTGCTCCAGATAATGCCGAGTAGGATGAAGACGATCCAGTGTTTTGGTTTCAATTTTTCTCCAAATCTAAATTTCATTAAACACAAAGGACACGAAGGTCACAAAGGGCTAAGGGTTCGTAAAAATATAATTTCCCTGACCACTAATAAACAATGTCATTGCGAGGGCGTACTTGCTCTTGCCCGAAGCAATCCCCCCGCCAATACGGAGATTGCTTCGCCGCCAAAAAAACAAGATCGGCGGCTCGCAACGACATCGCGGGAAGTTATAAATTTAAAGACCCTTAAATATAGACGATGGACGGTTGACCGTGGACCATGGTCAGCCGTCCATCGTCTGTGGTCTTAGATTTTTTTCACCAGATAATATTCCCCGCGTTCAAAGCCGCGATCTAAATAATATCCACGGGTGCCGACGGCGGCGATGACCGCGAGTTTTTCAAAGCCGTTCTGTTTGGCGACTCGTTCCGCTTCTTCGAGCAGGCGTGTGCCGAGACCGACATGCTGCGCTGCGCCTGATTTCTCCGCGCCGACGGCGAGTGACTGTCCATACACATGCACTTCGCGGATGAGCGCCGCGCCCGCAAGGTCGGAAATGCCCGTGTCGGGCGAACCAGCCGAAGGGAGAGAGAGGCGGATGAATCCTGCCAGCCCGTCCTCTGCAATGTTGAAGGAGATGAAATGTTCTTCCGCTTTGCCCGCCTGATAAACGTGGTCATCCAATTGCAGGGAGGAAAGCTCGACCGTTTTGTTTTTGACCTCGCGGCAGCGCACACATTGACAGCGCGTACCGCGCCGCTTCATTTCTTCATGGACATCCTGCCGCAGACTGGTGCGGCGGTTACCCTCCACCACATTATTGGACGGAATATCGCGGATGACGCGGTTGACGCGGCAATAACGCGGAATGGATGGTTTGATGTCCGCGATGAGTTGGACGAGTTCATCGGTGGTGTAGGGCTGGAATTCACCACGCTGCCAGTATTCGTAGAGTTCGGCATTCGCCAGTAATTGATTCGGGTAGATCTTTATTTCGTCGGGGCAAAAATCATTCCACAACTGCGCGAAATCTTCGCGGTCTGCTGTGGGAGTCGCGCCGAGCAGGTTGGGCATCCAGTGCAGCACGATCTTGAATCCCGCCGCACGAAGCAGGGCGGTGGCTTGGCGGGTGGACTCTACATCATGTCCGCGTTTATTGATCTCAAGAATATGATCGTTGAAACTCTGCGCACCCATCTGCACTTTGGTCACGCCAAGGTGACGCAGCCACTTAATTTCATCGGGATTAATTTCGTCAGGTCGCGTCTCGATGACCAAGCCCACATTGCGATGCGCCGCGTTTTCATTGATGGAATGGATTTCAGGAAGTAATGAAGAATCCAATAATTCTTGCCGCTGAGGTTCCAGTGACGGGAGTTTTTCGAGTTCGTTCATTGCATCGAAGCAGCGACCAATGAACCACTCTTGATAATCGCGCCGATACGATGACCATGTGCCACCCAGAATCAGAAGTTCGATCTTGTCGGTGGGATGTCCCAAATTTTTCAAGGCGCGGATGCGGTTTTGCACCTGTGCGTATGGGTCAAATTGATGTTCAAGCGCGCGCATTGCGCCAGGCTCATCGGGCAGGTAACTCTTGGGCATGCGCACATCGGTGGGACAAAAAATACACTTGCCCGGGCATGGATACGGCTTGGTCAGCACGGTGACCGTCGTCACACCCGAAAGCGTGCGCATCGGTTTCATGCGGATTTTTTCCAGCAGCGCTGTGTCAGGCTCCATTGCGCCTGAATCCACCAGTTCTTTATAGGCAGCGACCAAAGCGGCTTTGTTCAAATATCCGCCCTCTGCCAGCGGATGGCGGCGGATCAGCGCCATCACATCCCCGCCTGCGCGGATCTGTTCCAACAAGCGATGCGCCAACTCCATCTTTTGCGGAGTCAGCGCGTTGATTTTTTTCCAGAGTTTTCGTTTTTCGGTAAATTCCATAAGTCTTCACTTCACCACAGATGAACACAAGTAAAGTGTTTTTTCATCGGTGGTTTGTCTCTTTGATTTCCATTCTAAATTCTATTTGCATTTCGGATATATCCTTATGCTTGAACATATCCGTGTGCAAGCCGCATTCCACTTTTCAGCGCCCAGCCCAACGACCCGCGCGTTCATCGTCATTTACGCTGACGGCAACGGTGCCTGCCGCCCACTGGATGATCTCCTGCGGCGTCCTGCTCTCGAAATCTTCCGAGAGGGTTGCCAGTTCCTGTGCTGTGAACATGCCGGGATTATACCGTTATGTTATGCCCGAATGGGTATAATCTTGATATGCATTCAAGCATTGCAAAACAGTTAATTGAATTAAATCGCAGGTTTTACGACCAATTCGGCGATTCATTTTCTGCTACGCGCCAGCGTTTGCAGCCCGGGGTGAGGAAAATTCTCGAAACGATTCGGGAGGATGAATCCGTGCTGGATCTAGGCTGCGGCAACGGAAATTTTCTACGCGAGTTGCAGAAGCGTGGTCACAAAGCAACGCTTCGCGGCGTGGACTTCAGCCTGCCTCTGCTTCGAGATGCAGAATCCACGCCAGGGGTGGATTTCCGTGAAGTGGATTTGACGAAGTTGTCAGCGTTTAGCGATCAACTTTTAGCGGTCGATGGTCAATGGTCTGTGGTCACAATATTTGCAACCCTGCATCACATTCCCTCGCACGAAATCCGCATGGATATTTTGAAGACCGTAAAAAACTTATTGAAACCAGATGGAAGATTCATCCTGTCCAATTGGCAATTTTTGAACAGCGAGAAGTTGAAAGCCCGCATCCAACCGTGGAGTCGGGTGGGGATTTCGGATGATGAAGTGGACAATGGAGATTATCTACTGGATTGGCGCAGCGGGGGGGAGGGCTTGCGGTATGCGCACCATTTTTCAGCGGAGGAACTGCTCGGGTTGGCTGAGCAGGTTGGGATGAAGGTTGAAGCGTCGTTTTTATCCGATGGAGAAAACGGACGTTTGGGTTTGTATCAGGTGTTGGAGTCTTCCTGAGAATTCTTGTGAATGACGATGCGGTTTCGTCCTGAATGCTTTGCCTGATAGAGGGCTTTATCGGCTTTTTCGATCAGTGTGTTGAGGGTGTCATCGAGATCGGCTTCTGCCACGCCAATGCTGATCGTAATGCTGAGTTCACCGATGCTGGTTGTGATGGGGGTATTGATAATGGTTTGGTGCAGTCGTTTGGCGATCAGGTAGGTTGACTCGAGATTGGTTTCAGGCAGGAGGATGGTGAACTCTTCGCCGCCATAACGAGCAATGAGGTCGATGGCGCGGGAGTTTTTGCGGCAACGGTCGGCAAGCTGGTGCAGTACCTGGTCTCCGATGGCGTGACCATGGGTGTCATTGATCTTTTTAAAGTGATCGATATCGAACATTAGGGCGGAGAATGGACGCAGGATGCGTCGCGCACGTTCGAATTCGAATTCTCCCAATTGGAACAGCCCTCGGCGGTTATGTATGCCTGTGAGGGCGTCGGTGAGCGCCTGGCTTTGGGTGATGCCAAAGATGCGGGCATTTTCGAGGGTAATGGCAACCTGATTTGCAAATTCCATTGCAATGTTTGTGTCTGCTTCTGTGAAATTGTTTGGCTTTTCGCTGTCGATGCTCAACAAGCCGATGGTTTTGTTTTGGACGATCAATGGCACGCCCAGCCAGGAGCGGATGTGGTAGTGAGGTGGTTTGCGGAATTCTTCGAACACTTCCCATGTGTCTGAAAGACGATAGGGCTTTCCCGTTTCGATCACAACACTGTTAGGGTTGTTGCCGGGGATGGAGAATCGTTGTCCGATGACATCGTTTAAGTTTTCCCAGCCGCGCCCGCCGATGATCTCCAGTTCGTTGCCTTCCAGCAATTGGACGGAGGCGCTGTCGTAGGGGATGACTTCTTGTAACTGCTCAAGGATATGCAAGACGGCATGTTCCATCTCTAATTTATCTGTGACAGCCAGGCTTGCTTTGCGCAGAATTTCGGAGGTATTTGCCCGTTGATGCGCCTCTTCCACTGCTTGGAATTTTTCGAAAGCAAGCGCAATCAGGCTTGCCGCTTGTTCGCTGATGAGGATCTCTTCCGTTTGAAAGGGGCGAATCTTATTATGTGAGAAGAGCAGAGCGCCCAGTTTTTTTCCACCGGAGATAAGCGGGAATACCATGACAGAGCGCGCCGGGAAGTTCTGCGCCACTTCAACATCCAAATAGGGGGAGTTATA
>VGOX01000105.1 GCA_016875755.1 Chloroflexota bacterium | reverse complement strand
TTTGCTTCCGGCTTCCTCCAGACCCTGCCTCGCGACAACGCCCTTGCCTTCCGCTAATGGTTGGTGCAATCAACCTCCATAAGGGTCTTTCACCCTCTAGTCAACGCCCATGCTGGGCGCACAACAACCAGGCAGACGGCAAACGTCTGCCCTACGTTCCACTTTCCCAGGCATGGACAATTGTCCTCGCCTTACGCTTTATAATGTCAACACCATGAATTTAGACTTCATCAACAAACTCAACCCCCAACAGCGCAGCGCTGTCACAGCGGCGGATGGACCTGTAATAGTCGTCGCAGGTCCCGGGTCCGGAAAGACGCGGGTACTGACCCAACGTATCGCCTATCTCATCGCCCATGAAGGCGTCCGCCCGTGGCAGATCCTTGCTGTCACCTTCACCAACAAAGCCGCCAAAGAAATGGACGAGCGTGTCAAATCCATTTTGAATGAGCAGGCGACGGATGGCATTATGCTTGGCACCTTCCACTCCATCTGTGCGCGGATCCTGCGGCGCGAGTCTGAACACCTGCCGATCGAGCAGAATTTCGTCATCTTTGATTCGGATGACCAGCAAAGCCTGACCAAAGCCATCATCCGCGAGATGAACTTGAACGAGAAGTTGTATCGCGCCCAAAGTGTGCATGCTTCGATCTCGCGCGCCAAGAATGAGTTGATCTTGCCCGACGACTTCCCCATCAACACCTACCGCGACGAGGTGGTGAAGCGCGTGTACACCGAATATCAAAAGCGGCTGATCGCCAGCAACGCCGTGGACTTTGACGACATCCTCGTGTACACGGCGCAGTTAATGGAAGACAATATCCCTGTGCGCGAGAAATACGCCCAGCGTTTTCGACATGTTTTGGTGGATGAATTTCAAGATACCAACCTCGCGCAATATGCATTGGTGAAACATCTTGCTTCATATCATAAAAATATATTTTGTGTTGGAGATCCAGATCAATCAGTGTACGGTTGGCGCGGGGCAGACTATCGCAACATAAGAAGATTCGAACAAGACTTCCCCGATGCCAAAGTAATTCTGCTCGAACAGAATTATCGCTCGCATCAAAACATCCTTGACGTGGCAATGGGCGTGATCGACCGCGCCAGTAACCGCCGCAAGAAACGCCTGTTCAGTGACCGCGGCGCAGGCGAGAAGATCTTCTTCTACGAAGCGCGTGACGATTTTGGTGAAGCATCCTTTGTCGTGGATACCATCGCCCAACTCGTCGCCTCTGGTGATTTCGAGCCAAAAGATTGCGCGGTGATGTACCGCACCAACTCCATGTCGCGCTTGCTTGAGGAAGCCTTCTTGCAAGCACGCCTTCCTTATAAACTTGTCGGCGCGCAACGCTTTTACGGACGCCGCGAAGTCAAGGACATGATCGCCTTCCTGCGCCTCGCGCACAACCCCGCCGACGAAGCCGCCCTCGGACGCATCATCAACGTGCCGCCGCGCGGCATTGGCGAAAAGACACTCACCACATTACACATGGTTGCGCGCCAGAACAACACCAATGCAGGCTCGGTTTTGCTCAACCTCGCACACGGCTCAGAATCCAATTTCTATAAATCCTTCACGGGGCGTGCGGCACTTCCGCTTTCAGATTTCGGCGGCATGTTCGCCAACTGGCATGCGCTCTCAAAAGTAGGTACGGCTGCAGAACTTTTCGACCGCATCGTGCGCGACATCAATTACAAAGAACATATCATTGAAGATGATTCCGAAGAAAGCCTCGACCGCTGGGAAAACGTGCAAGAATTGAAACGCCTTGCGCTCGAATACTCCACACGCACGATCGATGAGTTCCTTGAAAACGTCGCGCTCATCGCCGACCAGGACACGCTCACCGACGCCAACGCCCCCACCCTGCTCACCCTCCACGCCGCCAAGGGTCTTGAATACGGCGCGGTCTTCATCGTCGGTTTCGACGACGGCATTATTCCGCACAGCCGTTCTTTCGACGAGCCCGAACAAATGGAAGAAGAACGCCGCCTCTTTTACGTCGGCATCACGCGCGCCAAAGACCGTCTTTATCTGCTGCGCGCCATTCAACGCGGCGGACGCGGCATGGCGGAAGAAACCTTCCCCTCGCGCTTCATGGATGACATCCCAACGGATATGCTGGTCGGGCGCACCCGCACAGGACGCTCTCCTTCGTCTTCGCTCAGGATAGGCATGCGCGGCGCACCTGCGGATATAAAATGGACGCTTCCCTCTCCTACGGGGAAACCTGCTCCTGTCATCCAAGCCTTATACAAAGCTGGGACTCGCGTCCAGCACCCCGTATGGGGCGATGGCATTGTCCTCGACTCACGCATGCAAGACGGCGACGAGATCATTGACGTGGTCTTTGAATTGGTCGGTATCAAACGTCTCGCCGCAAGTTTGGCGAATTTGAAAATCATTTAGACGATGGATGATAGAGTATTGACCATAGAAGCTCCATCGTCTACCGTCTATGGTCCGTCGTCCTCCGAAGGAGGCTCCCATGCAATATGTAAACCTCGGCAAAACTGGAATGAAAGTCTCGCGCTTGTGTCTCGGCATGATGACCTATGGCTCAAAGACCTGGCGCGAGTGGATATTGACCGAAGAAGAATCCAAACCCTTCGTAAAGAAGGCATTGGATGCGGGCATCAATTTCTTCGATACGGCAGACGTGTACTCGCTTGGCGAAAGCGAGAAAATCACAGGCAATGTACTCCGTCACTTTGGGGTAAAGCGGCAGAATGTGATCGTCGCCACCAAGGTGCATGGACGTTTAAGCGACGACATCAACGACCGCGGACTCTCACGCAAACACATCATGGATGCGATCGACAACTCGCTCAAACGCCTGCAAATGGATTACGTGGACTTGTACCAAATCCACCGCTGGGACTACAACACCCCCATTGAAGAGACAATGGAAGCGTTGAACGATGTCGTTCGCGCGGGAAAGGCTCGTTACATCGGCGCATCGTCCATGTTTGCATGGCAGTTCATGAAGGCGCAACATATCGCAAAAATGAACGACTGGACAAAGTTCGTGTCCATGCAGAATCACTACAACCTCGTTTATCGCGAAGAGGAGCGCGAGATGATTCCGTTGTGCAAAGATCAGGGCGTTGGTCTCATTCCGTGGAGCCCGATGGCACGCGGATTCTTCGCCCGTAACAGTAAGAGCGGCGCAGAAACCACTCGCTACAAAACCGACGGCTTTTTCAAAGAACTGTACGGGCGTGACGATGATTTTCTGGTGGCAAACCGCGCTGAAGAAGTAGCGAAGGAACGCGGGGTGACCGCTTCGCAGATCGCCCTTGCTTGGGTGTTGGGAAAGCCCGGTGTCGCCGCACCCATTATCGGGTCCAGTAAAGAGGCGCATTTGGATCAGGCAATTGCAGCGCTCGAGATCAAATTATCCGATGAAGAAGTCAAGCGCTTGGAAGAACTTTACCAGCCGCATCCCGTCCTCCGTCATTCTTAAATGTATTACCGCCTGCTGTACCTTGGTTTCAAGATCTATTGCTTCCTCTTTCGCCCGGTGCGGATGGGTGTGCGGGTGTTGATGGTGCAGGATGGAATGGTATGGCTTGTGCGCCACACCTACCTGCCGGGCTGGTTTCTGCCTGGCGGCGGTGTGGAACGGAGAGAAACCCTCGAGCAAGCCGCGCGCCGCGAAGCCCGTGAAGAAGCAGGCGCAGACTTGAAGGGCATTTCCTTGCTGGGCGTCTTCACAAATTTTATCCAGTGGAAGACCGATCACACGGCTGTATTCTTGAGTACCGATTTCAAGATCACTGGCAAATCAGATGGGGAGATCGCCGAGGTGCGCGCCTTTCCAATAGATCAATTACCAGAAGAAACTTACAACCCCCACTTCTCTTTATTGGACGCGTATCGCAAAGGTGAAAAGCTGCAAAATTTCGGCGAGTGGTAAGGTGTCCAGACAGGTGATTCTGTAGATAGGTTGAAAATCGTTGGGAGAATATCAAGACGGTATAATAAGAAAAAATCAGTAGAAAACTGGAAGATAAACATGACAGAAACCATGAAGATCGTTATTCCCATGGCAGGCTGGGGAACCCGCATGAGACCGCATACGTGGAGCAAGCCGAAGCCGCTCGTCAGCGTGGCAGGCAAGACCTCGCTCGAACATCTGCTGGATATGTTCAAAACCCTGCCCGACCCAGAGAATACCGAATATGTGTTCATTGTCGGTCCGTATCTTGGCGAGATGCAGATACCCGCATTCATTAAAGAACATTACCCAAAATTGAAGGCGAAGTATGTCGTCCAACATGAAATGAAGGGACAGTCGCACGCGCTTTGGCTGGCACGCGAACATCTGACAGGTCCCATGATCATGTGCTTCTCCGATACGCTGATGGAGACGGATTTCTCCTTCCTTGCCAAAGAGGAATCGGACGGTGTGGCATGGGTGATGCCAGTGGAAGATCCGCGCCGCTTCGGAGTGGCGGAAGAAGGGTCGGACGGCTGGGTCATTCGCTTCATTGAGAAACCGCAAAGCATGGACAATAACCTTGTGGTGGTCGGGTGTTACTACCTAAAGAGTGCGGAACGTCTGCTCGCGGCAATTGACGACCAGATGAAACGCGGTGTGATGTTGAAGAACGAATATTTCCTGACCGATGCCATCTCTATCATGATCGAAGGCAGCGCAAAAGTGCGGACGCAGAAGATCAGCTCATGGCTGGATACAGGCACGATCGACGCGACGCTGAATACGAATAAGATTTTATTGGAGAAGATCGGTTCAAAGGTTGGGAAGTTCAAGGGTTCAAATGTGAATGTGATCGAGCCTTCGGCGATTCATGAAAGCGCGGAAATTTCAAACTCAACCATCGGACCGTTCGCTTCGATCGGGGCGAACTGCAAGATCGAGAATTCTCAAATTTCAGAGTCCATCGTCGAAGCGGATTGCGAGATCAAAGATGCAGCGTTGACTCGCTCACTGGTGGGCAAGCAAGCAACAATTAAAGGAAGAGGCGATGGGCACGTCTCGAAGTTAAATGTCGGTGATACGAGTCAAGTGGTCTTGTAGGTCGAACAGGTTGTACGTTAATGGAAGCAGTTGAGTGTCGTTCAGATACGGAATATGCGGAGCGCCCGCTTTCGCTGGTGTGGCGAGGACGGCGCCATGAGATCGCGGAAATTTTTTCGCGGTGGCATGGGCCCGGTGAAAAAGGATTTTGCGTCAAGACCGTGGATGGTCTGGCGTTTGAATTAACGTACCAGGAAATTTCAGACGACTGGCACGTTCAACCCATCTAATGTCGTTGCGAGGAGGTCGAAGACCGACGAAGCAACCTGCCAACTTGGCGCGAGATTGCTTCTCCGCTTCGCGGCTCGCAATGACATGATATAGGAGGCTTAATGCAGGAAATCAGTGAAGTGCAAAGACTTTCAAAACGTGTGGCGGGGCTGAAGCCCAGCGGCATTCGCAAGTTTTTCGATATCGCCGCGACCATGAAGGATGTGATCTCGCTCGGCATCGGTGAACCCGATTTCACCACGCCCAAACCAATTTTGGATGCGGGCATTCGTTCGCTGCAAAATGGCGAGACGCATTATACATCCAATCACGGCAGGCTCGAACTGCGCCAGGGCATCGCGGATAATTTGAAAAAGTTATACAACGTTTCGTATGACCCCACCAGCGAGATCGTCGCGACGGTTGGCGTTTCAGAAGCGTTATACCTGACCTTCACCGCCATTCTCGAACAGGGCGATGAAGTCATCATTCCCACGCCATGTTTTGTATCGTATCAAGCGGAGGTAATTTTGGCGGGCGGCGTGCCTGTTGAAATTCCTGCGCGGCTTGAAAACAACTTCACCATTGACCCCGATGACATTCGCAAAGCCATCACACCGCGCACAAAAGTCATTTTCATCGGTTATCCATCCAACCCCACAGGCGCTGTCGCTCCGCGTGAGGTGATGCTGGAGATCGCGAAGATCGCCGAACAGCATGATTTGATCGTGGTTTCGGATGAAATTTACGACCGTCTCGTGTATGACTTTGAGCATGTCTGCTTCCCCGCTTTGGATGAAAGCCTGAAGCGCCGCACGATCTTGCTCGGTGGTTTCTCGAAAGATTACGCCATGACAGGCTGGCGCATCGGCTATGCATGCGGACCTGCTGACATCATCTCAGGTATGGTGCGCATCCACCAGTACACCATCATGTCCGCGCCGACCACGGCACAGGATGCCGCCATCGAAGCCTTGAAAAGCGGTGAACCGTATGTGCAGGAAATGGTGACGGAGTATGACCGCCGCCGCCGCTTGTTGGTTGCTGGATTAAACCGCCTCGGCCTCTCGACGTTTGAGCCGAAAGGTGCTTTCTATGCATTTCCCAACATCCGAGCATCTGGCATGAACGACGAGGAATTTGCCGAAAAGTTATTACGTGAAGAGAGTGTCGCTGTGGTGCCGGGCAATGCTTTCGGCCCGGGCGGCGACGGATTTGTCCGCGCGTGCTATGCAACATCGTATGAGAAGATCGAAGAAGCCCTGCGCCGCATGGAACGGTTCATGAGCAGGCATGGGTAAGTTCGAGTAATAAGTAACGAGTGAGAAGTAAAAAGAGACGAGCGTTGCGCTCGTCTCTTTTATTATCCACCTGCGATTTTGGTTTTGTAGCCAAGTTTTTGCAGAACCTCCGCCATGCGCTGACGGTGCTCACCTTGGATTTCGATCATCCCATCTTTGACCGTCCCGCCTGTGCCGCATTCCTGCTTGAGTTTTTTGGCAAGGGTTTTCAAATCCTCTTCGGTGAGGATAAGGTTTTTGACGATGGAAACGACCTTCCCGCCACGTCCACCGGACTCGCGGTGCAGGTAGGCTGTCTGCTGTTGCGGTGGCAGGGATCGGGCATGGGATGTGGTTTGATTCTTTTTACGAAGGTCTCCATCATCGGAAGACCAGACGGTGCGGCTGTTGTTGGACATGGGGTAATTATAAATGGAGTAGGGGCACAGCATGCTGTGCCCCTACTCCCCCAGCCCCCCCTTCCCCGCTGCCATTTGAGATTCAACGCCAAACTTTTGATAGATGCTTTGCAAATGAGCTTTGACCGCACGTTAGGATGGTAGCATCACCCACATGAACTGAATACTTCAAGTTTATAATACTCTTAAGTATTCATAATTGGTGGTCTAACTATAAGTTGAACTAAGCGCTTCGCGCAGACTCCCATAAATTACCAAACTGAATAA
The DNA here is from genome assembly GCA_016875755.1 of Chloroflexota bacterium. GTDB lineage: Bacteria > Chloroflexota > Anaerolineae > Anaerolineales > Villigracilaceae > Villigracilis. Next base: position 49 of record VGOX01000105.1, on the reverse strand, counting down.
AGAAATTCGCGCTATATTTTCTTTTGAAATCAAATTTAAAAAGGAGATA
>VGOX01000104.1 GCA_016875755.1 Chloroflexota bacterium | reverse complement strand
ATGACAGTATCGATTATATCTTTTTCGTTGATCTGTACGATCTGCATCTTTTCTAGAAGCAGTTCTGTCAACGGGATGGTCGGCGTATCCACTTCGAGGCGGTCTTTCCAGTAAATGGCATGGCAGAAATCCAATTTTTCGTAGAAAACATCCACATGCAGACCCGTTCCCGGTTTGTCGAAGATCGCACGTTCCCCTTCTGAAGCAATAAACACTTCACGGTTTTCCACATACCCCATCTTTATCATCATTTCAGTAATCTGCTTGTTTTGTTTTCCGTATGCGCCGAAATCAATATCTGTGTAAGCGCGTCCCATTGCAGCTTGTAAATATCCAAATTGAGGGCAATGCATTTGAAAAGCCAGCGACCCGATCACGCGCATTAAAATGCCCGCATCGTCACTGGCTTTCAATATAGTCTTTAACTCATTCTCGAATTTTTCACGTTCAGATCGATCTTGTTGACCCATCCCAATGGAACTGTTCGTCATGAATGACTCCTAAGAATAAGGATGCACTTCTGAAAAATAACAGTTCCTTGCGTGAATGACAGGAACTTGCAGTTATTATAATTAAAAAATCAAAATCTTGCAAATTTCATCAAATTCCTATATAATCCCACGACAAAAGTGAGCAATTTCCTTCATCTCTACTCAGAGATCCATTAATGAGCAAACCCCTCATTCCAGCTCAACGGCGAGAGAAAATTCAGGAATTTCTGGCAATCCACCAGATCGCGCGTACTGCCGACCTGTGTGATTTGTTGGAAACTTCCGAAGCTACTGTGCGCCGCGATCTGGAATGGATGGAACAAAAGGGTATTCTCGAGCGCACACACGGGGGGGCTATTCTCAGTCAGCGCATGATTCTCGAGCAGGAATATCAGCAACGCGTCCAACATCATCCCGAAGAAAAGAAAAAGATCGGCGAACTGGCAGCCTCGCTCATAGAGGACGGTGATATTGTTTATATCAATAGCGGTACGACCGCTACACAGGTCTTGCAGCATATCAGGCGCGATGCGCGTATTACTGTTTTTACCAACAACGTCAGCGCCGTGATGGAACTTGGCGACCCAGGCTTTCACTACCACATGATCGGAGGAGAGTTTCAGCCTCGTTCCAACTCTTTGGCAGGACGCTTTGCCATCGACAACCTAAATTTGATCTATGCCAACAAAGTCATTCTCGGTGTAGATGGTATCTCTCTAAAGCATGGTTGCACCGTACCAACCTTGCCTGAGTCTGAGGTTGTGCGCAAAATGATCGAACGCACCAAGGGACAGGTCATTATTGCCGCCGACCATAGCAAATGGGGCGTTGTTTCTAATTTCCAAATTTCAAATATTGATGAGATCGATAAACTGGTGACGGATGAAAAGTTCCCCGCCTCTGCTGTGGACGAACTCGCTTCACACTCAGTCTCATGCCTGATTGCCGCATCCGAACCGAATCCAGCCTGACGCTTTTTCATCCTGCGTCAGGTATTTCATTTTTTTGGAGCCCCCATGTCCTTTCTTTTCTCAAAAAAAACAAAAAAAGAACCAATGCGTTTATTTTTCGCGACTGACTTGCATGGTTCCGAGCGGACCTTTCGTAAATTCATCAATGCGGGCAAATTCTACAATGTGAATACATTGGTGATGGGCGGCGACATTCAAGGTAAACTGATGATCCCCATAATCAAGGAAGGGAACGGACATCACCGCGCCACTGTGCAAGGACGGGTGGAACAACTTGCCACCGAAGAAGACTTGAAAGTTTTAATGGGCAAATTGGATATCCTCGGCTTTTATTACAAGATCATGGAACAGGACGAGTTTCAAACTCTGCAATCCAATCCAGCATCGGTTCACGCACTATTCAATGAACTGGCAAAACAAAAACTCTTCAACTGGGTCAATCTGGCGGAGGAGCGTTTGAAAGGTACGGGCATTAAGTGTTTTGTCACCGGTGGAAACGACGACGAGTGGGAAGTGTTAAACGTGATGAAAGAACAGGCAACTGAGTCCTTTTTTGCATGTGAGAATGAAATGGTACATCTTGATGACGTCCATACAATGATTTCTGTCGGTATCAGCACGCCCACCCCATGGAAGACTCCCCGCGAAGTTTCAGAGGAAGAACTTGGCAGCTTGATCGATGAAATGGCGGCAAAAGTGCCCGATATGCAGAAAGCCATCTTCAATTTCCACGACCCGCCCATCGACTCGACCCTCGATACCTGTCCAAAACTCGATTGGACCAAAGACCCTCCGGAACAGATCACAGAGGGTGGTCAGGTTATTTTACACGGTGCAGGCTCAAAGGCGGTGCGCGAGGCGATAGAAAAATATAAGCCCATGTTGGGATTACATGGTCATATCCATGAGTCTCAATCTGTGGCAAAACTGGGTAGAACCACCTGTATCAATCCCGGCAGCGAATATGCGGAAGGCATATTGCGCGGCTGCATCGTCACATATTTGGATGGGGAAGTGCAAGGATATCAAATGACGAGTGGGTAACAGTGCAAGTCCATGGATTTGTGCTGTGGGAAAGGAGGCTGACTATTCGTAGTGCATATTATTCGCTCTGGAGCAAGTTGATCTGATCGTTTTCGTTTTCCAATAGACCAAAGGAGAAGAAATGACTGCAACCGCAAAACCAGAAGTATTTACTAGAAAGGCATCCGGGCTTGTGCGCGTGATGTCTCCGCTCTCCGCCTTCGTCTACAACATTTTGACGATGGGTTTGATTTTCCCGTGGACGTACCTGTGGGCACCCGGCGCATTGCCCGGTGGAAAACTTGTTTGGGGCATTCTATTGGCAATGGCAATAGAGATTCCGATTGCGCTGGTCTATGTCTGGCTTTCCACCTCGCTCCCGCGCTCCGGCGGTGACTATGTTTTCCAAAGCCGCGTGTTCGGCGGTGGTGTGGCATTTACAGTCGTCATGTCTGGTTATGTGATCTGGATCCTGCAATGGGTTGCTCTGTCGGGATGGTTATTGGCGTATTTGGGGTTCGCGCCATTGTTCCTTGGGCTTGGCGCATTTACGGATAATGCCGCCATGACCAACCTAGGGTTATGGTTCACCGGTTCAACGGGCATCATCATCACCAGCATTCTTAATGCATTTGTCGCTATGATGATCCTTGTCAGTGGCTTCAAGAATTATGTCCGCTTCCAGTCTGTGATGATTGGCGGCACTCTGCTGGCTTTCGTCACCATGCTGGTCGTGCTCTTCACGGGTAATCCGGCTTCCTCTGCTGTTCGGTTGGATGAGTTCGCTCTTGCAATTAGCGGCGTATCCAACTTTGTGCAGACTGCGAAAGATGCCACTGTTGCAGCAGGCATTGACTTGAACCCGCCTTTCAGTCTGGTCGCAACCCTGCTTGTAGCACCCATCGCATGGACCTCCTTGCAATGGGCTACCTATTCGGCTCAACAAAATGGCGAGATCAAGAATGCCCGCTCATTCAAGGACCAGATGTTCATCATCGTTGGTTCATTGATTTTCACCGGCGTCCTGCTTGCCATCCTCGCTGCCGCAATTGAAAAAGCAGTTGGTACAGAGTTTCTTTACATTGCTGGTGCGGGATACTGGTCTGGGATTGGTGAAGCTACTATCTCTGGCTTTTGGTTGTGGCCGAATATGATCGCTGTGGCGCTCTCTGCCAGCCCAATTGTGGTCGTCATCATCGGTTTGGGTTATATTCTCAACTCACATCAGATCGTCCATAACTGCTACATCGGCATGACACGCGTCATGGTTGCGATGTCACTTGATCGCCTGCTCCCAGACTGGATCAGCAAAGTGGATGACAAACGCCATACACCTGTCAATGCACACTGGGCATATTTCATCGCCAGCATCCCGGTTATTTTGTTGTATAACCTGCATCCTGGCTGGGTTGGGTTGACGCTGGGTGTCACCTTTGCTTGTGGTTATGTCTTCGTCATTACCTGTCTGGCAGGCGCGTTGCTTCCGTATCGTGCCAAAGATGTATATGAATCCTCACCTGGGGCGGCATATAAACTCGGCGGTATTCCGCTGGTCACAATTCTTGGCGGACTTGGTTTCGTTCTCGGTAGCGCCATGCTGTTGATGTTCATGTTCGATCCGCGGCTTGGTTTGACCAGTCCGCTGGCTTATCAGGTCGTGTTTGGTGTTCTCGCTGTTTCAGCGATCTGGTATTTTATTTCCAAGAATATGCAGAAATCCAAGGGCATCAATGTGGATTACGCCTTCAAGGAAATTCCCCCCGAATAGTAGATGTTGGATGTGAAAAAATGTAGGTCACGCTTCAAGTGTGACCTACAAAGCTTTATGCGGAGCAGGATATGTCGACTATCGAAAAAGTTGTAACCAAGATCGAAGACTGGCAAGGGAAGGATGTTTTGATTCAACCGCTTTCAGGCGGTTTAACGAATACGAACTATAAAGTGGAAGTGGATGGCATTCCACATTTTGTCCGCGTTCCGGGTGAAAGTACTGAGTTGCTTGCCATTGACAGGAAAAATGAATATCACAACACCAGATCTGCGTCAGAGGTGGGTGTCGCGCCGCGCATTTTGCATCACCTGCCAGAACATGATGTAATGGTGATCGAGTTTCTTGATGGCAAGACCATGTCCAAGGATTCGTTGAACGAAAAGGGGATGCCAACCCGCATGGCGAATGCCATCAAACAGCTTCACGCGGGTCCGCGCTTCTATTCGGACTTCAACATGTTCCGCCTCACGGAGTATTATCTACGCCTTTGCAGTGAGCGCAAGATCAAGATCCCTGACGGCTATACTGAACGCATGGAAACAGTCAGTCGCATTGAAACCGCAATGAACGTCAAACCGTTGCAGACCGTTCCGTGCAATAACGACCTTTTGGCTGAAAATTACATCGACGACGGCAAGCAATTGTGGTTGATCGATTACGAATATAGTGGGAATAACGACCCAACGTTCGAATTGGGCAATACCTGCCAGGAAATGCAATTTAACGACGACCAGATCGCAGAAATTTGCACGGCATACTTTGGTGAAACAAAAAAGGATATGGTCGCGCGTATGAAACTAAACATGATCATGTCGGATGTGGGCTGGGGATTGTGGGCGGCGATCCAGGCAAATATCTCTACAATTGATTTTGATTTCTGGGGTTGGGCAACTGAACGCTGGGGCAGGGCTGAAGAAAAAATGGATTCGAATGATTTTGGCAAGTGGCTAGATCAAGTGAAAATGTAAACAGGAAGTGACTTCAATATGAAAACACAGGCAGAGATCGTAATCATTGGCGGTGGGATTTTCGGGGCACAGGTTGCTTATCACCTTGCGAAGAACGGGCGCAAGGATGTGGTCATTATTGAGAAGGGCGAAATCGCCAGCGGTGAGTCTTCTCACGCGGCGGGTTTGGTGACGCAGTTTGCCACCTCGCAAGCCATGCTGCGCTTCCGCATGTATAGCGTACAGTTGTATAAAGAGTTGGGGCTGTTCGATACCGTCGGCAGTTTGCGTGTGGCTTCGAGCAGAGAACAACTGCTGGAAATGGAACGAAGCGTCAGCCGCGCCAAGGCGTTGGGTCTGGACTGCGAAGTCATCTCCCCTGAAGAATCCAAGCGTCATTTCCCGCATATTTCTGATAAAGAGTTATACGGCGGCATCTACCTGCCCGGTGATGGTCAGCTTGACCCGTACACCACGACCACATCCATGGTGAATTTTGCCAAGCAGTTGGGCGTGGAAGTTTATACAAATACGCGCGTGACGGGTGTCAAAGTGTCAGCCCAGGGAGAGGTCGAGGCGGTCGTAACAGACAAAGGCGAGATCCGATGCGCGATCATCGTCAATGCGGCAGGCATGTGGGCGCCGCGCATCGCCGCCATGGCGGGTTTGCATATCCCGACCACTCCTGTAGATCATCAACACATTGCGCTGCGAGCCGTGCCCGGGCATGAGTTCACTTCTGATACGCCGTGTCTGCGTGACCCTGATAATTTGGTGTATATGCGGCAGGAGCAGGGCGGGCTGGTGATCGGCGGCTACGAGCCGAAACCGCTGCCGCGCTGGATCGACGGCACGCCGTGGGAGCATGGTAGCAAATCTTTCCCCGGTGACTTTGACCAGTTTGAAATGCTGCTCGAAGGCGCGATTCGACGTTTGCCATTTTTGGATCAGGCGGGCATTATTACGTTGGTGCGTCACCCTGGCGCGTACACCCCTGACTGTCATCCGCTGTTGGGCCCGATGCCCGGCGTGAAGGGTTTTTGGATGTTGGCAGGCATGTCGTTGAACGGCTACGGCGGCGCGGGCGGCATGGGCAAGTTGCTGGCGGAGTGGATCATTGACGGTGAAGCGCCGATGGATGTGTACGGCTATCGCGCCACCCGTTTTGGAAATTATTATTCTGATTTCAAATACGCGGCGGAGCGCACAGCAGAAAGTGTGAAGTATTACTATCGTTTGCGCTTCCCGCATGATGAGCATGAGACGGCGCGTCCGCATCGAACCAGCCCCGTGCATTATCGCTTGATGGAAAATGGCGCGGTCTTCGGTGAGAAATTCGGCTGGGAGCGTGTGAACTTTTTTGAGCCTGGCAAGGAATGGCGGCGCATGGGCGAGGACCAGCGCAAGTGGGGCTGGTCGAAACCACCGTTCTTCGAACGTTTGCGTGCGGAAGCAACTGCCACCCGCGAGCGTGTGACCTTGTTCGATTTGACTTCGTTCGGAAAAATTGAGGTAAAAGGCAAAGGCGCGTTGCCTTTGTTGCAGCGATTGACTTCCAGCAATATTGACAAACCCGTCGGCAGCGCGATTTACACCCAATTTTTGAATCGTAACGGCGGCATCGAATCTGATCTGACCGTTACCCGTTTAGGCGAAGAGCATTTCTGGGTGATTACGGGGTCGGGTTTCATCGCCAACGACCATGCGCGGATTTTGATGCACGTGGACGAAAAAGACGGCGATGTGTCCATCCGCGATATTACACAGGAACATGCCTGTCTCGCCTTGTGGGGACCAAAGGCAAGAAATGTGCTAAAGAAAATCACCACGAGCGATGTCTCGAATGAAGCTCACCCGTATTTGACGACCAAGCCGATTCTCATCAACGGCGTGACCGTGCTGGCGCAGCGCGTCAGTTATGCGGGCGAGTTGGGCTGGGAGTTGTACATCCCCAACAACCGCGCCACGATGGTGTGGGATATGCTCATCGAAGCGGGCAAGGAATTTAGCATGGAACTTGGCGGTTACAAAGTGCTTGATCCGCTTCGCTTGGAAAAAGGCTTCAAATATTTCACCGTCGATATCAC
>VGOX01000103.1 GCA_016875755.1 Chloroflexota bacterium | reverse complement strand
GGCACACAGCGCGTGGAAACCGATTTGTTCAGTTCGCTGGAGAATGCCCGCGTGCCCGTCCGCTATATGTCGCGCACATTGGCGGCAGGGAATGATGAACTGGTCATCAAGTCCTACCAGAAGATGATTGCGGTCCGCATTTACAAACGCGCCGAAACTGTCGGCGATGTGACGAAAGAAGAAGCCGATGCCGCCCTTGCCAAAGCGGGAATGACTGCAGAGGAAGCAGAAGCCATCTACCACCTGACATCTCTCCCGAATTATCAGGAGCGGTTCGTCATCCCGCCCTACAGCCGCGAAGGCGACATCGAAGAATTGTACGACCCGCAACAGCGCAAAGCCGAGATGGGCTTTGGCAAACGCCAGGGTCCGCAGAGAGGGTTATAGCCATGAATAAAGATTCAACTTCTTCTCTGTTTGATTTGTTCGCCGCACTGTTGGAATATCCGTCCGCTGAAATGACAGAACAGGCGCGGGACTGCTTGGAGCAATTGAAACCGACCCATCCTGAAACGGCAGAGGCGTTGGATAAATTTGTTCGCAAGCTGGATCAACTGTCCATTGAAAAGATGCGTGAGTTGTACACGATCACTTTCGATATGCAACCCGTCTGCTATCCCTATGTGGGCTATCACCTGTTCGGCGAAAGTTACAAACGCGGCGCGTTCATGGCGCAATTGAATGAGGCGTACCATGCCTTCGATTATTCGGCAGGGCAGGAACTTCCCGATCATCTCGCCGTGATCCTGGGTTTCCTCGGTTTGGATGCGACCAACCGTGCAGGCGAATTCTGCCAGACGTTATTGGATCATGGGGTTCAGCCGGCGCTTGAAAAAATGCTCAAAGTGTTCAGCGAAGACTCTGAGAACCCGTATGCGGAGTTTCTCTCTGCCCTGCAACTGTTTCTTGTTCCCATCCCTGAAAAGGAATTGACCCATGCTTGAAATCATGCTCTTTGTCGTGTTCCCGTATGTGGCGCTCGCCGTCGGGATCGTCGGGACGATCTATCGTTACCTGACCAATCAATATTCCTTTACCAGTCTGTCTTCGCAATTTCTCGAAAACGATTTGCAATTCTGGGGCTCCACACTCTGGCATTATGGCATCATCCCAACTACCTTGATTCATTTGGGTGGCTTCTTCCTGCCCAAACTCATGTTCATCATGCACAGCACACCAGAGACACTCTATCTTGCTGAACTGGCTGGGAAGGTTCTGGGCATCATGGCATTGGTGGGCGCTGGCATCATGCTTTATAGGCGCCTGACCGTATCCAAAATCCGTGAGATCACCACGCCCGTGGATTGGGTCATCTTGAGTCTTTTGTTCGGGCAGGTGTTTTTCGGTCTCATCCTCGCCTTTCTCTATCGTTGGGGTGCCACCTGGTTCCTGCACACCGCCACACCCTGGATCGAATCGTTGACGTTCTTCCAGCCTGCACCGCAATACGTCACTGCCCTGCCGCTGGCGCATAAAGTGCATTTCCTGACTGGCTTCCTGTTATTCGCGCTGATTCCGTTCAGCAGACTGGTGCATATTGCAACCTTCCCATTCTCATACATGTGGAGGCGTTTTCAACTTGTCATTTGGACGCGGCGGCGAGTCAGCTAGAACTTCAATCAATAAATATTTTTCTTCGGAGAATCAATAATGAATAATACATGGTTATCAAAATGGGAACCAGAAGACCCTGAATTTTGGGAAGCAACAGGCAAAAAGATCGCCTGGCAAACGTTGACAATCACAACCCTTGCGTTGCTTCTATCATTTGCTTCATGGTTCATGATGAGTGGAATCGTTGTGCGAATGCCGCAGAACGGATTCAAGTTCAGCACGATGCAATTGTTCTGGTTGGCGGCGATGCCTGGGCTGGCTGGCGGAACTCTTCGCATCCTGCATACATTCCTCACGCCGATCTATGGCACACGGCACGTGATCACTGTTACGACCTTTTTGAAGTTGATCCCCTGCATTGGCATCGGTATGGCAGTGATGAATCCCAACACACCGTTCTGGCTGTTCATGGTGCTGGCTTTTTCGGCTGGTTTCGGCGGCGGTGACTTTTCCTCCTACATGCCCAGCACGCGTTTCTTTTTCCCGAAAAAATTACAAGGCACCGCGCTTGGCATCCAGGCAGGCATTGGCAACTTCGGGGTCAGCCTGACTCAATTCCTTACCCCGTGGATCATCGGCATAGCGGCTTTTGGCGCGCTGACAGGCAGTTCACAAACCATGACCGTCAAGGAAGTCACCAAACCCGTCTGGCTCCAGAATGCATCATTCATTTACGTGCCCTTCCTGCTCATCATGGGCATTCTGGCATGGATCTACCTTCGCAGTGTTCCGATCAAAGCCTCCTTCAAAGAGCAGATGGATATCTTCGGGATGAAGCATACGTGGTTTTGTACGATCACCTATGTGATGACCTTCGGTTCTTTCTCAGGGTTGTCTGCCGCGTTTCCCCTGTTGATTAAATCACTCTATGGAACTTTTCCCGGCGCACCCGATCCGCTGAAATATGCATTTCTCGGTCCGCTGGTTGGCTCGCTGGCACGCATCCTGTTTGGTCCCGTCGCGGACAAATACGGCGGTGCAATTCTGACTCACATCACAGGCATCGTTCTGATTATCGGCACGCTGGCGATGGCTTTCCTGGGGTTATTTACTCCAACATCATTGGATCAATTTAATTTATTCGTGGTTTTTATGTTGATCCTGTTCCTGTTCACAGGCATCGGCAACGCCGCCACATTCAGGCAATATCCGATCATCTTCGCTGACTCACCACGTCAAAGCGCAGGCGTCATCGGCTGGACCGCAGCTATTGCTGCATACGGTCCCTTCATCTTCTCCACGCTGATCGGTTCCTCGATCACGAAGACAGGTTCACCGCTTCCATTCTTTTATGGCACTGTCGTTTTCTTTGTCATCGCCACCGCCATCAACTGGTGGTACTACACCCGCAAAGGTTGTGAAAAACCTTCCTGATCTCAGCAGGTGACAGTCACTTTAAAAGTGACTGTCACCTTATTGATAGAGAGACATACATCAATGACCGCAGAAAAAACAAATCAAAAAAATAGAACCAGCGTCCTTGTACTTTCCTCCATCGGCTTCACATTAATGTTCGCTGTCTGGCTGATGTTCGGCGTGCTGGGAATCCCCATCCGTAAAGAGTTCGGTTTGACCGACGTTCAACTCAGTTGGCTTGCCGCCATCGCTATTTTAAACGGCTCATTGTGGCGTCTGCTTTTCGGCATCCTCGCTGACCGTTTCGGCGGACGGAAAGTTTTCACCTTGTTGGTGTTGGCAACGATCATTCCATCGTACATGGTGAGTCAAGCCCACACTTACACTGAATTGATGATCTGGGCGTTCTTTGTCGGCATGGCGGGCAACTCTTTCTCCATTGGCATTTCATGGAACTCGGCATGGTATCCCGCCGAACAAAAAGGATTTGCGCTGGGGGTCTTTGGCGCAGGAAATGTTGGGGCATCCGTGACCAAGCTGATCGGTCCGACTTTGATCGCTCTGGTTCCCGCAGTCGGACTCGCAGGTGGATTCATCCCAGGCGGTTGGCGCTTCGTCCCCTTTATGTATTGCATCCTATTGGCGATCATGGCAGTGGCGATCTGGTTCCTTACGCCCGCGCAGGATTTTAAGCCAGGCGCAGATCGTCCCGTGTTGGAAATGCTCAAACCGCTTCAATACCTTCGCGTCTGGCGTTTTAGTTTGTACTATGTGGTGGTGTTCGGTGCGTATGTTGCGCTCTCGGTCTGGCTCCCCAAATATTATGTGGATGTGTACGGAATGGATCTGAAACATGCCGCCTTGCTGACCACATTGTTCATCTTCCCTGCGAGTTTGTTGCGACCTCTGGGTGGCTACCTGTCCGATAAGTTAGGCGCACGTCGTATGATGTACTGGGTCTTCGGCATCATGTTGTTTGCCTGCTTGTTGTTGTCACTGCCCAGCGGAAAGATCATTGTCAATGTTCCGGTCACGGTGGACCCGAGCGGTCAACACGAAGTCTTTCATTTTGCGATGAACGTTACTTGGTTTACGACCCTCGTCTTTATCGTCGGCGTATGTATGGGCATCGGCAAAGCTGCTGTATACAAATACATACCTGAATATTTTCCAAAGGATGTTGGTGCAGTTGGCGGCTTGGTTGGAATGCTCGGTGCCCTCGGCGGATTCTTTCTCCCCCCAATGTTCGCCTCCTTCCAAAAATTGACCCTCATCCCGCAATCCACATTCTTCCTCATGTTCCTCATCACAGGTATAAGCTTTGCATGGTTGCATTGGACAGTGATGAGCCTCTTGCAAAAAGCATCCCCCGCTTTGGAACATCGCCTCGATTTCCACGACACCCCATCTGAAGCCGCCGCCAGCGATTGAGATATGATGTTAACCGTCCCGAAGGTTCAAAAACCTTCGGGACGTTCTACGAGATACTTTCAGAGAATATCATGAACGACCTTCAACAAATCCTTGCCATCTCCTCCTCACATCACACGCATCTTTGCCCGCGCCAGGTCTTGGGCGCACGCATCGGGTTGGCGGGCGCGTCCGTTTTGGGGCTGGAACCACATTGCACCGACAAACGCCTGCTGACCATCATCGAAACCGACGGCTGTTTTGCAGACGGCATCGAAGCCGCCACAGGCTGTTCTGTTGGACATCGCACCCTGCGCGTCGAAGATTACGGAAAGATCGCCGCAACATTTGTGGATGTCAAAACCGAACAAGCGCTTCGCATTACCCCAAAGCTGGATTCTCGCCAACGAGCCTTAATCCACACCCCAACCGAACCCCGCCACTACTTCGCCCAACTGCAAGCCTACCAAACCATGCCTGATGATGAACTATTGAACATTCATCCCGTTCACTTGAAAGCGCCCATTCGACAACTCATCAGCCGCGCGGGTGTGCGCGTCAACTGCGAACACTGCGGTGAAGAAATCATCAACGAACGAGAAGTCATCGTCAACGGGCAAGCCCTCTGCCGCGCATGTGCTTATGGCGGGTATTATCAACAAGAAGAACTTCAGTTATCGCTGTATCTACCCGACAATGCTCTTTCGTATTGAAAATACCGTCAACCCGATGAACAACAGAATCGCAACTTCATTCAACAATCCGCCCCACATGCGGAGGGTGTGCAGGTTGGCATAATCCGCAATCACTCTCAATACAAGCGATACGTGCAACAGAGTCAAGTGAATGTAAAACGCGGGTTGGAAATTAATCGGCACGCCCAAAATAGCGGGGAAGATGATCGGCGCATGACCGAAGATCATGGAAATGACAAAACCGACGAAGACGACGTGCAGTATCGCGTCATATCTTGGACCTGCAACCTGTGCGCCAAACACCAGGCTTAATCCTCCGCCGATGCCGAGCCACACAAACCCCAATGCAAGACAACGCGCAATGTAACGCGTGAGCGGAAGTTTGTGTTTCAGGTTTCTCCACGCAATGTCACTGCGGATTGACCATAATGCGAGTAATAACAATGCCGCTCCGTTCAAGCGCGTCCCGATCTGTAAATTGAGAGTCGAAACAATGATGCTTGTCACAAAGATAACGGCAATCACGCCAAAAGCAATTTGCTGATTCTTTGATGGACGTAGAACGCGGCTCAACTCCAATCTTTCGCCTGCAATCGTGAGAACCAGAAATGCCTGCCAGAAAAAGACCACTTGAAATATTTGCCAGCCGAACAACCAGAGCAGGTTGCCTATGAACCATGCCAGCATACCAAGCAACATCGTGCCAGTGTGAAGGGCAAACTCGCGGCGAGTCATCTCTGTCAGAATGGCGACCCCGCCGAGGCTGGCGAGGGTAAGTAGAATCGGTCCCAGCGGAGGAGAAGGTATGAGGACAGTAACCAGCCATCCTAGTCCAGAAAGAAGCGAGGGGATGTACATCCATTTTTTCTGCATGGCGACGGCGCGTTCCAACGTAATGAGAGTCCCCAGGAATCCAGAGATCATGAGCGGACCGTGTGTGAGCGCAAGAGATGGAGTCAATGCGGCCAGTTGCCAGCCGAGGCGCATTAATCCCGCCCAAAGCGCGGCGAGTAATGCGAGGATGGCGAGAAAGAGGAATGGGATTGGGAAGCGGTTGGGTTTCATGATTTCATAATTATAAAAGAAAGCAGCTCTTGTGAAACAATTTCACAAGAGCTGCTTTTATCAACAAACAGTCGCTTTTGATGCCAACGTGCCGCCTACGTTCGCAACCTGAATTTATACCCGTATACATGATATATACCCCGCTGGATGTATCGTTTTGACTGTGTAACAAACAAGCTATTTGAGAAGATTAAGCAAATTCTCTCTTGTTAGTAGTTCAAGATCACCTGGTACTGCGATAAATGGACGGACGTCATCCACAGCCTGTTCCCAAGGTGTGGATTCGATTTTCTTGCTCACTACTTTACGCCAGTTTTGTAACGATAAAGTTACTCCAGACCAATTGGTTTGTTTCAGCGCATTGTTGAGCAAGTCCAAATTGGGAGCGGGCCATTCCCTGTCACTCAAATACCATATCATGTCGTACAGGTCACGTCCTTTGAAATAAGGCCTCTGCAAAATCGCATGAAGTTTGCCAGCCAGCAGGGATGACTGATCGTGATGCTGTAGATTAAGTAATACATGACGGCGGACCAGCGAAGTTTCCAGTCTGGCTCCAGCGGGTGGGTTGGTGTCGACTTCAAGTTTTACAGCCAGCACTTCATCTTTATGAGGGGACAGACTTAAGTCAAACAAAAGATTGGGAAAACGTACAAAGGCGCTATGGACTGTTTTTCCATCATTCACTTTGAGCATGATGGTATATCCCTGTGCCTCCAAATCTTTCCGAATGAATTGCAGGTATGCGCGGAAATCGTAAGTAGATGGGTTTCCTTCAAGTGCAAAATCCAGGTCTTCGGAAAATCGTGGGAGCGAAAAAAGAAACCGCAATGCTGTGCCACCATGAAACGCAAGTGCGGTCATAGCGCCTGCCCGCTGCAAGCTTTGTAAGATCAGTGCCTGTAAATATTCCCGTGTCAGGTTGCGCGCCTCGTTTGGATTCTGAACTGGTCGAATCAATGCTGCCAGATATTCCTTCACAGTAACTCCTTGTATTCAGCTTCTTCCTGTAATGCCAATGATGCAACTTGACTGGCAACTCGTTTCCACTTGGGTTTGTCTGCACGTTCTGCAAATTCCCGTAACCGTTTCAAATCCAGCCTTTCCAGATTTTGCAGTCGGAGCTGTGTAAGATATTCTTTCGAATCTGAGTTCGGCGTTAAGTGT
>VGOX01000102.1 GCA_016875755.1 Chloroflexota bacterium | reverse complement strand
TGCCACGGTTAGACTGGTAAAGGTTAGAAACTGTCTCGGCTTTGTTTTTAATTCTTCATAGGTCAGCATTCACTCATCATAACGCTGTTCTGTTATTTCGGATAATGTCTAATTTACAAGCAAAATCTTCCAATGGCGCGGACCTGCTCCTTATCTCTTCGTCGCCGTTCCTGAAAATGAAAGCGCGGATATAAAATCCGTTTCAAAATTGGTGACATATGGCTGGGGGGTGATCCCCGTCCATGTGACGGCTGGCAAGACTACGTGGAAAACATCGCTGTTTCCAAAGGACGAGCGCTATCTGGTTCCCATCAAAATGCTGGCACAAAAAGCGGAAAATCTCAACGATGGGGATACGGTAACCCTGGAACTTGAAATTCGCCTATAACCCCCATGAACAGTGAACAGATTGCCACTCCTCTGAAGCGCTTCCTGCATGTTGAACATTGCCCCGCATCGTGGAAAGGATTGGACCTGTACCTGTTTCGAGATGAAAGTGTGGTGTTTTACGTCGGTCAATCACACCTTGCCTTTGAGCGGGTTTGGGATCATCTGCTTGGCGGTTTCAAAGGACACTCCATCGTTGGGCGCTTCATTTGGTGTAACTGGCCCCGCTCGATGGGATTCACGATTGAAATGCTAAGTTCGCGTTCCGGGCAGTTTGCAGGGGTTGAAAATGATCTAAATGCAGCGGAGCGGCTTTTGATCCAACAACATTCGCCGTGTTTCAACATATCGCAAAACGCTCTACCGACACCGCTTCCAGATTTCTATTTGCCGCCCAATGCCCCATTCAGGCGCAGGCGGAGTTTGAACATGCTCATTCATGAAGCGGAGCGAGCTGTTAAAGCAGACGATATGAAAATTTGGCTGGAAAGCATGGAGTAACAAATCTGGAATTGCGGGTGATACAATTACTTTACTTATCGTTATGCACAACCCCAAAACGATCACCGAAGAAAAAGAAGACCTCAAACTCGCCGTTCTGAACACGCGCCCGTTCAAGCCGCTGTCTGTCAAGTTTAAGGTCATTTACGGCTGCAACCTGAAATGCGAAATGTGCAACCACTGGCGCGAAACGCGCGAAGCGCCCGTGACACCTGAACGCTTGAAGGAAGTCATCACCGAACTGGCTGAGATGGGGACACAGAAGATTCACATCTCAGGCGGCGAACCGATGCTGCGTCCGCAAATCCCTGATTTTGTGGAACTGGCTTCGTCACTCGGCATCAAAGTCACCATGACAACCAACGGCACGCTCATCACCAAGGAAAAAGCCAAACGATTGGTGGAAGCGGGTTTGCGCGGCGTCAACCTTTCCATCGACTCGCCCATCCGCAAGATGCACGAGAAAATTCGCGGCGTGGAAGGCGCGTTCAAAGCCACCACCAAAGCCGTGGAACTCTTCCGCCGCTACAAACACAAAGGCAAATTGACCATTCGCATCAACACCGTGGTCAGCCGCACAAATTACGAGACGCTCGCAACACTGCCCGACCTTGCTCACGAACTCGGCGCAGACGGGATCAACTTGATCCCTGTGGATGACCATTGCGGAGAAATTTTGTCCATGCGGAAGAAGGACATCGAAAAATTTAACAACGAAATTGCGCCGCGCATCGCTGAACGTGCGCTCGAATTGGGGCTGATCGTTTCAGACGAAGACGCATTCCCATTTGGCAGGGACGAGTCCGAGGTTCGTTTGGGACGCGCAGGCAGGTACGCATTTGGCTTCTATGAAAAACATCCCTGCTATGCGCCGTGGACGCACAGTCTCATGGATTTCAATGGAAATGTGTATGTGTGCTGCATGACGCGCGAAAAAATTCCCCCGCTTGGCAATATCATTCACAACTCGTTCAAAGAAATTTGGGATGGCGCGGCATATCGAAAAATCCGCTTGAACATGCATCCGCCTGCGCTCAAGCCGTGCCAACGCTGCGATGATTTTATTGATGAGAACAAAAAGATCTGGGAGACGATAGGACCGTATTAACGTGTAGGGGCGACTCGCGAGTCGCCCCTACAAAAAATCAACTCAAATCAGAAAACATATCCCCGCTGTCATTATCGTCCCATGTACTGAAGGTCGCAAGGTCCATCGCTGTGAAACCCGCCGCGGCAATCGGCAGCGCAACAGGAATCTCAAGTCCCTGTTGACAAGCCAGACACACACGACCTTCCGCCGCCTGGTTGGTATGCTCATCGCAGAAACCACGCCCGCACTTCGCGCACGTCCCCAACGACGGGTTCTCGCATTGGTGCGGCACAAGATAACCAATAATCATTTCACATCGCTCAGCCATAAAGACACCTCATGAAAATCGCTTCACTTTCTGAAAAGTATACACCCGACCTCGGCGGACTTGCAATCTCAGCAGGACGATTGGGGGATTCGCTCGCCGTTGCTGGACATGACGTCCGCCTCTTTGCCCCAACCTCGAACCTGCCAGCCACCATCCAGCAGACTCTACACTCAAGTGGAGCCCACGTGACGCGCTTCGGCGCGCACAAACGCATGGACGATACGTTGGTGAATTGGTTCGAGTTGATCGTTGAAGAACACCAACGCGAGCCGTTTGATTTAATTCATGCTTACTTTCTTCCGATGGCTGGGTTTGTCGGCACGTATGCAGGGAAATATTTGAACATTCCCAGCGTCGTATCCATTCGCGGAAATGACATCGAACGCGCCGCTTTCGACCCATCCAAATTTTCGCATGTGATGTATGCCCTGCAAAACGCAAATGCAGTCACAACCAATGCAAGCATTTTGGCAAAGAAAGCAAACGCATTTATTAATCGCGAGATTCTCATCATCCCCAATGGAATTGATACTAATTTATTCAAGCCAATGGAGAGAAATACATTTCTGGCAGAGACGTTAGACGTTCAACGTAAGACGTCAAATGTCATTGGGTTCGTCGGGGAATTGCGCGAAAAGAAGGGGTTGACTACTCTCTTATCTGGCTACGCGCATTTAGCGAAGAAACTACCTGTTTCACTGCTCATTGTTGGCGAGGTGCGGGAGGGTGAAGATAAAAAGTTCTTCGATGAATTCCGAAAATCGAATCCCGAATATCGAATTACCATTACTGGACATGTCCCCCACAAAGACCTGCCCGCTTACTATTCATTGATGGATGTCTTCGTTCATCCGTCTCTGCGTGATGGGATGCCGAATGCGGTGCTCGAAGCGATGGCGTGCGGAAAGACCGTCATTGCCACACCTGTTGGCGGCGTGCTGGATATTATCGAAGACGGTGTGAATGGAATGCTGATGAATGTCGGCGACGCGAAGGACTTGGCGGAGAAAGCGGCTGAGGCGTTGAGTCAGCCAGAGAAACGGGAAGCAGTTGGCAGGTCCGCGAGAGAAGCGGTTATGAGTCAATTTACGCTTGAGAAGGAATTGCAGGCGAATCTACATATCTATGCAAGTCTTGGAGTCAAATCGTGAAGCATCGCATCGAACATGATCTATTGGGGGATCATCCAGTTCCAAATGAAGTGTATTACGGCGTGCATACGGCGCGAGCGTTGGAGAATTTCCCGATCAGCAATATTCCGATCAGCACGTATCCGAGTTTGGTAAAGGCGCTGGCGTGTGTGAAGCAGGCGTGCGCGCAGGCGAATTTAGAGCTTTATTTGCTCGACGCGAAACAAGCGAACGCGATGATAAAAGCCTGTGAAGAAATTCGTGCGGGTAAATGGCACGACCAATTTGTGGTGGATGTAATTCAAGGCGGCGCGGGTACGTCCACGAACATGAACGCAAACGAAGTGATTGCCAACCGCGCATTGGAGATCATGGGGCATGGACGCGGCGAGTATAAATTTTTGCATCCGTTGGAACATGTCAATTTGAGTCAGAGCACGAACGATGTGTATCCGACCGCCGTAAAAGTTGCACTGCGATTTTTAATCGATGACTTGATTGCGGGTATGGAAGTGTTGCGCCTTGCATTCGCCGAAAAAGCGGAAGAGTTCAAAGACCTGCTCAAAATGGGGCGCACGCAATTGCAGGACGCTGTGCCGATGACTCTCGGGCAGGAATTCAGCACCTATGCGGTAATGCTCGAAGAAGATCAGCAACGATTGCGCGAAGGCGCGTTGTTGATTCAAGAAATGAATCTCGGCGCGACGGCGATTGGCACGGGCATCAATGCACATCCCGATTATGCTTCCCTGGCGCGCAAGCATCTCAGCGAAGTGACGGGCATCGAGTACATCACGGCTGGCAACCTCGTCGAAGCGACTCAGGATGTTGGGTCCTTCGTGCAACTTTCGGGAGTGTTGAAACGTGTGGCAGTGAAACTCTCGAAGATCTGTAATGACCTGCGCCTCCTCTCTTCTGGACCTCGAACTGGGTTCGGTGAAATCAACCTTCCCGCCGTTCAAGCAGGGTCGAGCATTATGCCTGGCAAGGTCAACCCTGTTATCCCTGAGGTGGTGAATCAGATCGCGTTCCTCGTCATCGGCAATGACGTGACCGTCTCCTTTGCAGCAGAAAGCGGACAGTTGCAACTCAATGCATTCGAACCCATCATCGCACACAGTTTATTTGACAGTCTCATCTATTTGAAGAACGGCTGCCTGACGTTGAGCGAACGCTGCGTGAAAGGTATCACCGCCAACCACGCACGGTTGAATGAACACATGACCCGCTCGGTCGGAATCGTCACAGCGTTGAATCCGTTCATCGGGTACGAAAATGCAAGCTCGGTGGCAAAAGAGGCGTACTCATCCAATAAAAGCGTGACCGAGATCGTGCTGGAACGCGGTTTGCTTACAAAAGCAGAGTTGGACGAAATACTCAAGCCTGAAGTATTGACCAAACCACGCTGGATCAAGAAGAGCTAAGTAACGAATTAATAAACAGCTTAAACTAATAGGGTATCTATTGTTGTATGGAAGATACTCAACCTACGCGCACAATGGATATGTTCCAGCGCATTCCTGTGCAACCTGCAACAATCAGGAAGAAAAGATCAAAACGCGGCAGAAAAATAATCTTATTCATCCTGGTCTTGATCGCGTTTTACTTTCTTGCGCCGCTTCGAACCAATATCATTTTGCTTGGCACGGATGATTCGCCTGAACGTGGAAACCTGGGGCGGACTGACACAATTATTCTGACCACGATCGTCCCACTCAAACCCTACGTCGGCATGCTTTCGATACCAAGAGATCTGTGGGTTACGATTCCCAATGTGGGAGAACAGCGCATCAATACGGCTTATTTCTTTGCAGAAGCAAACCAGGCAGGGACGGGCGGCAAGGCTGTCATGCAAACGATACGTCAAAATTTCGATGTGAGAGTTTATTATTATGCGGTCATTCGCATGGCTGGTGTCGTCAACGCAGTGGATTCACTCGGCGGCGTTGACATCACTTTGGATGCGCCCGTGGGGCAATACCCAGCAGGGACTTTCCAGTTAAGCGGATCAGACGCGCTCGCATTTGTCCGTGACCGCTCTGGCAGTAGCGACTTTGCGAGGATGCAGCGCACTCAAATATTGATCGAAGCTATGTTGAAAAAAAGTTTTGCACCGTCTTCATGGCCGCTTCTGCCGCAGTTCATTTTGTCTGTTTTTCAAGTTGTCGATACCAACATCCCCATCTGGCAGTGGCCGCGGCTGATCTTTGTTTTACTGCGCGCTCAATTTGTCGGCATGGACAGCCGCACAATTACTCCGGATATGGTGATTCCCTTTCAAACATCAGGCGGCGCTCAGGTATTGGCTCCAAATTGGGAACTTGTCAACCCGCTGATAAGGGAGATGTTCGGGCGATAGTGCAGGAAACTACGCATAAAAAGTGCGGACTTGTACAAGTCCGCACTTTTTATGCTAACCAGCGGAAATCCAATTCCAATCCAAAATTGATAGGATGAAAACAGGAGAGATCACTATGCCAAAAATATTAATCGTTGATGATGACCCAAAAATCACAACCCTGTTGGAGCGTTTTCTTTCCGCAAGCGGGTATCAAGTCACTGCCCTCAATGACAGTTCCAAAACAATGCAGACAGCCAGACAGTTACGCCCCGCACTATTCATTCTTGATATCATGATGCCGCCCCCGGATGGATTTACCTTATGCAGAATGTTGCGCGAAGACGCAGAATTTTCCAAGACACCGATCTTGATCATCACTGCAATGGACAGAAGCAACAGTCAGGCATCGATCCTCGGAGCCAATGATTATCTGACCAAACCCTTCGATCTGGATGAACTAAAATCACGCATCGAAGCCCTGCTTGAAGACGCCTCATAATATCCGCCTGCATTATCCTGAAATTTGACGGAATTCCCGCTTGTACCTGGGATTAAATAATTGTATGATTGTGCATTCGAGGGATTTAAGTATCAATCTAGAATATACAGGGAGTATCGTATGGCAAAAATATTGGTCGTGGACGATGATGTAGAAACGATTGAATTAATCGCAAGTATCATCCGGCTCGGCGGGCACGAACCGCATTCGGTCAACGAAAGCCGAAACGCACTTAAAGCGGTGGAAACCGTCATGCCTGACCTGATACTTTTGGATATTATGATGGCTGAGATCAATGGGATAGCGCTGTGCAAATTGATCAAATCCAACCCCAATCATAGTCATATCCCTGTGTTCATGGTATCCGCTCTTAGCGACGAAGGTACAAAGCGGGATGCAGCCAATGCCGGAGCCAATAAATTCATCACAAAACCGATCCTTCCCAGAGATTTCATTCAACAGATCAACGAAACCCTGACCACCTGATTCCCCCTCCCTGCCTAAATTGACTTGCCGTATCCGTTCTTTGCTTGTATGATTGCGGCAATCTCAACCATCATTCCAACCAACCGGGTGAATTCATGACAAAAATTATGATCGTGGACGATGACAAGCTGGTAACAGATCTGCTTGAAAAACTGCTTTCCATTGAAGGCTTCCAGACCATATCCATCAATGAGAGCGCAAAAGCAGTGGAAACCGCCAAACGAACCAACCCGGATATCTTTCTATTGGACCTTATGATGCCGCAGCCAGACGGGTTCAGGCTTTGCAGAATGCTGCGTGAAGAACCCCAGTTTGCCTTCACCCCCATTATCATCATCACGGCTCTCGATGATGGCGACAGCCGTGCAGTTGCGTTTGGCGCTGGCGCAAACGACTACCTCACAAAACCATTTCACCCCGATGAATTGATCGAACGCATCAAAGAATACATTGATGTAGCAGAATAGCATCAGTAAATAGAATCAAAAACGGACACGCTTTGGCAGCGTGTCGGTTTTTGATTCAAGATCTATTTAAGGGTGCGGATGTGCGCAACA
>VGOX01000101.1 GCA_016875755.1 Chloroflexota bacterium | reverse complement strand
GTGAGTAACCCATCTGCAACCGTTTTGGGATTTTCGGACGGGATAATTCTCCCCGCTTGCATCGAAAGAAACGCATCATCTGCCATTTCGGGTTCACCAGCAATGACGCGGATACTCGGCTTGATACCTTTCGCCGCAATGGACGTTCCGCTCAACAATCCGCCGCCGCCGACGGGCGTGATGATCACATCCAAGTCGGGAAAATCTGCCAGCAATTCCAGCGCTGCCGTCCCCTGACCTGCGATGACGCGTTCATTGTCATACGGATGTATAACCGCCGCACCCGTCTTCTTGCGGATTTCTTCCATCGTGCTTTCGCGGGCTGGCAAGGTCGGCTCGCAGAAGGTGATCTGTCCGCCATAACCTGCCACCGCATTTTTTTTCACTTGCGGCGCATTGCTTGGCATGACGATATATGCAGGGACGCCGCGATTCCGCGCCGCCAATGCCAGCGCCGCCGCGTGATTCCCAGACGAGTGCGTGACCACACCCCGCGCCGCTTCTTCATCTGTGAGTGAGAACACGGCATTTGTCGCCCCGCGGAATTTGAACGCGCCTACTTTTTGCAGGTTCTCGCATTTCATAAACACTTGCACACCGACCTGCTGATTTAGGCTTTCATTTGTCATTACAGGTGTGTGGTGCGCATATGGTTTGATCCGTTCTGCGGCTTGTTGGATGTCGGTAAATGTGACAGTCATGGGAAATTCCTTTTAGACGATGGACGGTAAACCGTAGACCGTTTTTATGGTCCGCGATCTAATAACCTCTCTCAAAATCAACCTGATATTTCAACGGTTTGCCTTCCACATGTAACCGATAATTCTCGACGAACACCTTCGCAATATCTTCGGGAAAACTCGGCGCGGATGTGTGGAAGGTCATCTGCAAATTCTTCGTTGTCCAAAATGGATGTTCCTGCGGAAGCGGCTCCTGCTCGAAGACATCCAACACTGCACCAGCGAGTTTGTCGCTTTCGAGCGCTTCCACCAGCGCGGACTCATCCACCGCCGACCCGCGCCCGATGTTGATGAAGACGCAGTGTGGCGGCAGCGCGGAGAGTAATTCGGCATCTACGATTTTGCGAGTCTCTTTGGTGTTGGGGAGTATGGAAACGAGATAATCCAGTCCATTTGCGAATTTCAATAACTCGCCGACGTGAAAATATTCATCCACAAACTCACAATCTTCGCTGGAGCGTGTGTATCCGCGGATGGTCATATTGAAGAATTTTGCTGTCCGCGCCACTTCTGCGCCGATGGAACCGACACCGAGCAAGCCGATGGTTTTGCCGCGCAATGTGCCTGTCAGAAAGTGCTTCCACTCTTTGCGTTGTTGTGCCTGTGTGAGTTCAAATATCTTTCGCTCGTGCGCCAACAAATAGCCGAACACGAATTCAGACATCAACCCGCCGAAAACGCCGCGAGCGTTGGTCAAAATATAGTCGTGCCGCAGGGACGGGTCGAGCAATGGTTCCACACCTGCCCAAGTGGATTGCACCCACTTCAAGTTCGGCAGGTTGCTCAACTCTTTGGCGATCATGGATGGCGCGCCAAGCACGATCTCGCATTCATCCATCGGTTCGGTAAAAATATTCACTTCAGGCAGCTCGGCAGCGATGAGCGCGCGATATGCCTTGTGGTCTTTCGTCAGGATCAAAATATCTTTCATGAGGCTAATTTTACCGCTTGTGACTGCGCTGGGTATAATTACCCGCATGACCGACCCGAAACCTTCGCTTCAGCAATTCATGTTCCGCGTCATTGATTACGCGGGTTTATACCCGCCTGCCAATTTATCGTTGGAAGAAGCCTTCAAAAATTTCATGGAGTATCAAGACTCGCCTGACTCGTGGATGCTCTCAAGATTTGTCATCCCCGCCAAACGGCTTCCGCATCTGACTCCGCTCATGCCTGCCACGCCTGAAGCGTTGACATTTACCACCCTCGGGCGGAGCGGCTCCAGCGTGGACGAATTCCTCGCCAATCTCAAACTCGACATCGACGATATTCTCGCCTTCCGTGAAACCTACGGCGCAGCTGTCATTGTGGATATGTTCGAAGTCGCGCTGCCATCGTCGGCGTTGACCGATGCGACTCAAGCCCACGACCTCGTCAAATCCGCTTCGGATATGCTCAACAAGAATGGCATCACGGTCTTCTTTGAAGTCTCATCTGGAGAAGATTGGCGACCCCGCGCGGAGAATCTCATCCGCGCTCTGCGCAAACTCAAGGACCGCCACGTCGGATTCAAACTCCGCACTGGCGGCGTCACCGCAGATGCATTTCCATCTACCGAACAAGTCGCATGGACGATTGCCGCCGTCCGTGATGCGGGCGTGCCGCTCAAATGCACGGCGGGACTTCACCATCCCATCCGCCACTACAACGACAGCGTGCAAACCAAAATGCACGGCTTCCTTAACGTCTTTGGGGCAGGGGTGCTGGCAGAAGCAAAAGATTTATCGCAAGCGCAAATCCAATCCATTCTCGAAGATGAAGATCCCGAACACTTTTCCTTTGACGAGAATGGCTTCACTTGGAAGGATTTGCGTATAGCCACTTCAGGGATTACGAAGAGTCGCCTATTCTCCACATCCTTCGGCAGTTGTAGTTTCGACGAACCACGCGAAGATTTGCGGAAGTTGAGGATTTTGTAGGGGCGACCCTTCATAATTTTAAATGACCTCAGAATTTGATGGGCGGGTTGCCCCTACACTTTATGAAAATGGAAAATAAAACGATGCTTAAATCCTTTATCGAAGTATCACCCGAATCTGATTTCCCGATTCAAAACCTGCCGTATGGTATTTTCTCCACCAAAGAAAATCCATCTACGCGCGTTGGTACACGGCTGGGAGATTTTGTCGTTGACCTTGCCTTCCTCGACGAACAAAAATTATTCGATCAACAATACGGATTCTTTGCCGAATCCTCGCTCAACCGTTTCATGTCCGCGGGGCGCGAGACGTGGCGGAGAATCCGTCAACGTTTGACCGACCTGCTCAGCGAAGGCGGTGATACCGTCTGGGAAGAGGCGATGCGCGTGCGGGCGTTGATTCCTGTGAGTGATGTCCAAATGCATCTGCCCGTCGCCGTCGGCGATTACACCGATTTCTACGCCTCGCGCGAACACGCCACCAATGTCGGCATCATGTTTCGCGGGAAAGAAAATGCGCTCATGCCCAACTGGCTGCATCTGCCCGTTGGCTATCACGGGCGCGCCAGTTCGGTGGTGCTGACTGGTACCGATGTTATCCGTCCGCGCGGGCAGGTGAAGCCGAAAGATGCACCATTAGAATTTACCGCGTCGCGTCAGTTGGATTTTGAATTGGAGATGGGCTTCTTCATCGGCACGGGCAACGACCTCGGCGAGCCGATCTCCATCGAAAACGCGCACGAGCACATCTTTGGCATGGTCTTGCTCAACGACTGGAGCGCGCGCGATATCCAAGCTTGGGAATACCAGCCGCTTGGACCGTTCCTCGCCAAGAACTTTGCGACTTCGATCTCGCCGTGGGTCGTGACGATGGACGCGCTCGAATCCTTCCGCGTGCAGGGACCGAAGCAAGACCCTGCGCCTCTGCCTTACCTCAAATCTGATTCAGCAAATGGATATGATATTACGCTGGAAGTGACTCTGCAATCCGCAACGATGGACGAAGCGCAGACCATCAGCTGCTCGAATATGAAACACCTGTATTGGAGCCTGACGCAAATGCTGGCGCATCACACCGTCACAGGCTGTAACATGCGCACAGGTGACCTGTGTGGCACAGGCACCATCAGCGGACCGACCGAAGACAGTTACGGCTCGATGCTCGAACTGACCTGGCGCGGTGAAAAACCTATTAAATTATCCAATGGGGAAACGCGGAAATTTTTGCAGGACGGTGATACCGTGACGATGAAAGGCTATTGTCAGGGAGATGGCTATCGCGTGGGCTTTGGCGAAGTGACAGGGAAGATACTTCCAACGATTGACCGCTGACGATTGACCATCGTCTAGTTTTTATTTTTCGTCGCAATGGCTGTAGCCGCCGCTCGTGTGTGGACATTCAGCTTTTCAAAGATCGCCTTGAGATGACGCTTCACCGTGTTGGTGGTGATGACCAGTTTCTCGGCGATCTCTTTATTGGTCATGCCCTGCGCAAGTAAATCCAGCACTTCGCGTTCACGGTCGGTCAGCACTCTGAGTTCGCTGTGCTCGCTGCTGGCTTGTTTGGCTTCAGCGAGGATGCGCTTGAAATTGGCGCGATTGAAAGAGTGTTTTTCGATGTAGGCAGTGATGGCGTGTTCGGCGTAAATGCGTTGGATTTCTTCGGGCTCCGCAAGCCCGCTGACCACAAGGGTGGGGATGTGGTGTCCTTGTGTGATCTTGAGCAGCTGCAAACCGTCGAGGTGTTGACCGCCGCGCAGAGATAAGTCGACCACGGCGAGTGCAAATTTTTCCTTGCGTAACAAACCGAGCGCTTCACCAAAACTGGCGCATGTTACGGGCTGATATTCGGCTTCGCTGAGCAGGTCTTCGAGGATGCTGCGCCAGCCAGCGTCATCGTCCACGATGAGGGCTTTGGGCTGGGTGGCTGCTTGAGAAATTGGATCAGGTTTCAAGTCCAGAAAAGAGGCGGGAACTTCATCCACAGCAGCAGGGGCGGCGATCAAAATCCGTTTGAGAATGTCTTTGAATTCGCTGCGTTGAAAACTTTCCTTGCGAAGAAATGTGAAAGCGTTGTAATCGGTGAGCGCTTTCACGGCGATCTCGACCGTGGCAAAACCCGTGAGCAAAATGGCGCGGCAGGCGGGGTCGAGGCGGCGAATGGAGTCGAGCACACGCAAACCGTCTTGGTTGTGATGGTCGGTGGCGGAGAGCGAGAGATCGACGACTGCGAGGCGGTGCGGATGCGCCTTGAGTGCAGCACTGGCTTCTTCAAGCGTGCTGGCGGTATCAACCTCGAAGCCGTTGTCGGTGAGAATTTCGCTCATGATCTGCTGCCATGAGGGGTTATCGTCCACAACGAGTGCGCGCAGGTTCATGAGGTTTGCTCCACGATGGGCAGGCGCAAGTGAAATGTCGTGCCGTGCGTGCCGTCGCTTTCCACGGTCACGCTGCCGCCGAGACGCGTCATCAAGGTTTTGACCCACCACAAACCGAAACCGATTTTGCCTGGGTGCGTGCGGCTCGAATATGCCAGCTCAAAAATTTGTTCGTGGAATTCAGGGGAGATGCCGCGCCCCGTATCGCTCACTGAAACTTCCACCCAGTTATTATTTTGCCTTCCGTAAATTATTATTTCGCCCGCGCCATTCATCGCATCGATTGCATTCTCGATCAGGTTGCGAAAGACGAACACCAAACTTTGCGCACTGGCACTGACCATTGGCAGGTCTTCCAACCCGTTAACCGTGATACGAATATTTGGCGGCGTTTGCACCGAACGAAGCGCATCGGCGGCGCATGGGGCGATCTGAATTTTCTCCATGCGGATCGGGCGCAAGTGCGAAAGATTTTCCTGCACGGTCTGCATGGCGGCTGTAGCGCTGCGCTCGATCTCGCTCAGGCTGTTGGTCAGGTAGGCATCCTCCGCAAGCGCGGTTTCATATTTATCCTGAATGCCCTGCACACGTACGGGAATCACACCAAGTTTATTATTCATGGTGTGCAATAAATTTGCAGAAATATCCCCAACCGCCGCGAAAGTTTCCGCGATGAGATGCTGTTCCTGTGACACACGCAACGCCTGCTGACGAGTCTCATTCTGGACGGCGAGCACGGCGTAATTGGCGAGACATGCCAATACTTTTTTATCCCATTCGGAGACAACGCCTCTTACTCCGCCTGAACCTGTGTGGAACACCCCAAACATTCCCAACGCTGACGTTTTGTCTCCATTCGTCAACGGCATCACCAACCCGTTGACTTGTTCTTTATATGCATCTTCTGCAACTGGCGCGCCATTGGACGAAACTAATTCCATCCCACCTGTTTCTGTCCCCAGCCAAACAGCACTGGACGACGTATTCAGCAGGTCGTTTGCCATTTCGCAGAGTTGATTCAGCACGCTATGGATCGGCTGCGCGATCAGCAATTGCGCGGCTTCCTGCAACGCATCCAACAGACGTACTTCCTGAATGGCAGTCACCGCATAGGTTGCCAGCGATTGCAGCATGTGACTATCATCTTCTGTAAATCCGCCCACTTGTGGACTCTCCAAATTGAGCACACCTTCCAAGCGTCCGCTGGCGTTGATGAGCGGCACACACAATTCTGAACGCATTTCCAAAACAGAATCAAGTGGATAGTACATGTCTGCCCATTGTTCTTCACGCAGATCGCGGATGAGCAGCGGCTGACGGGTCCGCGCCACGTGTGCCATGATGCTTTTGCCCTGAATGGGAAGTTTTTCTACAAGTGGTTTTTCGAGATGCACGGCACTGACCGCACGGGTGACAAGATTTTCACCTGTTTTGTCCAACAGGCGGAAGATGCCGTATTGGGCGTTGGTCAATTCCAGCGCAAGGTTGAGGATGGACTCGAGGGTTTCCTCCAGCCGCAAACGCGAGGAGATGAGCATCCCAGCATGGCGCAGGCGGTTGAGTTCATTTTCTTTTTGTGCCAGATTCCGTTTGATACCCGCCATGTGACGCGCATGATGAATTGCCATCGCCGCCTGATTGACGAAATTAAGCAGCATCAGCTCTTCGAATTGGGAGAATTTGCGGTCTTCGTGCAGGTAAATGTACAGCACACCCAGCACCTCTTCCGCGACCAGTAAAGGAAAACTCGCCACCACTTTGACACCCAACCCAGCTTGAAACGGGTGAATGTTCATGTCGGTTTCCTCGTAGGAGAATGTGCGCCGCCTGCGGTGAATGGAACGCAGACCAAAGCCGTCTTCACGCGGAATGTCATCAGTAGGTTTGATGTTGCGGTGAATTTCCCGTCCGTCTGCATACGCCACGACGCGTGATGTAACTTCGAGTTTGTCCGTGTTTGGGTCGTAAATGTAAATGGATGCGGAGAATCCTGGCGTGACATGAATCGCCGTCTCCACGATCAATTGCAGGCTGGAAGATTGGTCTTCACTGGTGCCGATGCGATTGATGGCGCTGCTGATCTGGTTAAGGCTGGCAAGCGCCTCAAGCAGGCGCTGATTGGTGTCGTCGGAAGAAGAAAAAGGGATCTGTGCCATGGAATGCAATTTCAATAAATAAAGTTGGGGCGATTGTACTTCATGGCTGGTGCATGGTGAAAATGGGGCGGGGAAACCCCGCCCCTACATGGTCAAATAAAACTTTGGACGGTTTGTAATCCGAGTTGAAAGGCAAAGTAGAAA
>VGOX01000100.1 GCA_016875755.1 Chloroflexota bacterium | reverse complement strand
CCCATGTCCCTTCTGGTGACAAAGCGCGCTCATGAACTCAACCTCAGTGGCTCCTGGGCTTGAGAGACTCTCCCCCCCCCGAATTTTTGAGAGGATACATTTCAAGGAGACATCATGGCTGGAACGTTCCACTTTCAATGGCAAAACGAAACCCTGTGCAAGACCATCTATCCCATGCGGCTGCAAAAGCTGCGCGACTTCCTCGTCTTCTACAAGGAAGTCGATTTGTGGGCGGAATATAAGGATAAAAATATCTCATCCCTTACTGCGGATGTAAATGCCTACGAAGACGGACTGGAGTTTGCACGCCTGTCTGAATTCAAACGTTACTCCTTTTTGAAAAGTTATTTTATGACCGCCAGTGTGCGCGGAAAATTCATCCAATACAAGCCATTGGACGAAGCAGAACTCGCAGAAGTGGAAAAGATGCATCAGCTTTTCATCACCTCTTGGCCCAAGGATATTCGCGGCGAACGGTCTTTCATCAAAATGCGCATCGACTCCTGGGCGAATCACATTAAGCTGCTGAAGGATTGGATCAAATCACGTCAGCGCCGCCTCGAAGCGATGGCTCCCGAACACCCCAAACGCGCGCCTGAAACTGAAGAACTACGACTCAAAGAGAATGCCACCCTGCCGATGGCGCTCGATGAAATGGACCGCCTGCGCGACTTCGACGATACCTACGACAAGGTCGAACCGCCCAAATTGGAATGGTACAAACTCACCAAAGCCGACCCGAACTTCAAAACCTCGGAAGAGGATTTTCTGGTGAATTACAAATCGAAGAACCCCGTCACGGTGAAGGATATCGTCCGCTGGAGGGCGGAGGAATACCGCAAAACGTTGGAGAAGAAGGATCAATTCCAACTGCTCGCAGACATCCGCGCCCGTTTCGAGAGTGACCCCAAACGCTTCCCGCTCTGGCTGCAATACATGGTCGTCCATTTTTCAGGGATGCGCTACGCGTCTGCACATGGTTCGTGGGCCGACCCGAAAGACCTGCTCGTGCAGTTGCGCCTCGGTGATGTACAAAAGGAACTGACCGCCCTCACCGACACGGATGTCGCTGCGAGATGTCAGGAAAAGCTCAAACAATACGACCCTGCCAACACAGGTCCCAAACCCAAACTTGCCACCGCATCTGAGAAAGTTTGGAAGGACCGCGTCGCCATGCACATGACGGGCGTCCGCGCCAATGGGCCGCAATCACGCCGCAACGGTCTCAACGGATTGACCGCCGAAGAGGTTCGGTATGAGTTTATGTCGATGACCACCGACCAAGCCCTCGATAAATTGGAAGCGATGAGATCGCAATTCCTAAGCTGGGCATGGAAGTTGATCGTCCGCGTGACGCCGCTGCGAGTCAATCGTGTGGTGGACGCCAATTGGGAAAAACTGACCCCCGAAGAGGAAAATATCCGCGCCAAGGATACTTCGCTCAATAAGATCATCAGCGAATGGTTGACCAAACACACCGTCGGCTGGCGTGACGAGCACGGGCGTGCGCAGGAGTTGATCGTTTCACGTGCGGTTTGTAATGAAACTGCCGAACACGTACAGCACATCCGCGGCAACCTGCCGCCCGGCGGTCTGACACCCAAGCCCGGCTGGTACGCTAAATTGGAAAAAGAAAATACTGGAGCGTCCTACGTCAAACAGAAATCTGCCGCCGATTACACGCCCGGTGCGAGCATCTTCTGGCTGAGGTTCGTCAACAGCGAGCCGAACGCATGGCAGGTGGCAAAACCGGTTGCAACAAAAGATGGCGAAGGTCTTTTGCCGAAGGAATTTCTAGGCAATCGTCCGCAACCCAAAGGCGGCAAAAATGCGCCCGCGCCTGATGTGCCGTGGGTCTATAAAACAGGTGAAGTCACCACCCGCACCCGCACCACGATCGATGCGAATAATGTGAAACCCACACAAACTCAATGGCTGCGCTGGATCCACGAAGCCACCGTTGCTGAAGTTGCGGAAACTGCCGACGGCACATATGTGTACACTTTCGAAACATCCCTGCCCGATGATGATCGCGGCACCTCCTGCCTTGGTCTCTTCCGCAACACGCTCAGCTGGAATCTCTCCGACGGCACTGAAGATAATTACAATCGTTCCTTCGTCGGTTTCAAACCTGAAGGTCAGGTTCCGCTTGCTCAGATCAAAACAATGTTGGATTGGAACAAGATCTTGATGAAGTATCCTGCATCCGCAGATTGGCAGATATCCATCTGTTAGTCTGCGGATGAATCTTTTAATATGCAAACGCGAAAATTCACACCCCTCGTAACCACCTTCATTGTCGGTTTGGGTATCGGCTTTTTTTGTCTTTGCATACTTGTTATCTATGTGGTTATCAAGGTTGCCAATGAACCCGTGGATGAAACACCCACACCCGCGTTGGACCTGCCTCTCATTACATCTCCCACCGCCGAAACATTTCTCAACCCTACCGACATTGCCGCGCCTCTCCCTACCCTAACCTTGATCCCCACCATCGAGCAGATTCCCACGCCCCAGCCGACCTACAACGACACCCTGCCTCCCAGCGGAAAGATCGCCTTCGCCTGCTATGTCAAACAGATCGACCAGATCTGCCTGCTCAACGCCGATGGCAGCGGACGCAAGCAGCTGACAAATTTCAGCGCCACCGCATTCTACCCATCCGTTTCACCTGATGGAGACACGGTCTTCTTCTCTTCGCGTGACAGCGGGAATTATGAAATTTATTCCATTGATATTAATGGGGATAACCTGAAAAAACTGACGAATGGCATTGGGGCCTTGTACGCGCCTGAACTTTCCCCGAACGGCGAATGGGTGGTCTTTACCAAGAACGGAGATGGTCTCTGGCGCATGCGCCCCGATGGCTCGGACGTGAAGCGCATCACCAATAAAGACGACATCGATCCCTCATGGTCGCCTGATGGCTCGATGATCTCCTTCGCATCTTCTCGGGCAGGCAAGCGTCAACTCTTCGTCATGAACGCGGACGGTTCGAATGTCCAGCAAGTCACCGATCTCAACAACATGGGTGGACGTAACACCTGGTCGCCTGACGGAAAACAACTTGCCTTTTATCGCGGGCCGCAAGGTGACCGTAACATCTTCATCATCAATATCGATGGCACAGGCTTGGTCAGGCTCACAAATGGCGGCGACAACCTGGGTCCCTCGTGGTCACCAGATGGAAATTGGATCGTCTTCACCTCCTACCGCGACGGCAACAACGAACTGTACATCATCCACCCTGATGGCACAGGGCTGACGCGCCTGACGAACAGTCCCATTTCAGATTGGCAACCGAGGTGGGGACCGTAAGAGCGGATCGCGATCCGCCCTTAATTTTTTATTTACGGACTCCCAAACACCACCACAATATAATCCCCATACGAACCATTGGCATAATAGGCATACCCCACGCCCATTTCGGTGGAGCGTGCTTTTAAAATCGCATCTCGGTGAATTTGATCGTTCATCCACCACATCATCGCCGCCTGCGGACCGCCGCCCCCGTAGATGATTTCCTCTGAATATGAAGGTGCATATCCCGAAGCGAGTACGCGTGCATAGGCAGATGAACCGTCTGAGCCTGTGTGGCTGATCATGCTATTACAAGCCATATCGGCGGCGTGGGCTTGGGCGGCATTCGTCAGCAGGGAGTTGATCGTCAAGGCAGGCAAGCCCGCTTTGGCGCGTTCTGCATTGATAAGCGATGCAACCTGATTCACATAGCCTGCATTCGGGCTGTAGGCACACGTCCCGCCGAGGTTGCCTGAAGTGGACGGCGTGCTTCCGCTGCTTGAACCTGTTGTGGTAGTGGAACCGCTCCCCACTGTGATCTTCACCCAAAACGTTTTCTCGATGCCGATGGGCACGTCTTTTCCGTTCGGATCGTTGAGCGTGAAGTAGCCTGTGTATGCACCATTCGCTGTGGGCGCGGTCAGATCCACCGAAACGAGGACTTTGTCCTTCGGCAGCGTGGCAGGTATCGGCTGAGAGAGAGGCGCGTTCATTTGGTCGCCTGCGGCGTACTTGAGCGAGTATCCGATCCAAGGGCAGGTCCCGTTGTTGATAAATTCCCAGGTCTTCGTGAAGGTTTCGCCTGCGTTGATCACAGTGCCATCTTGAATGGTCACATCACGCAGCAGCACGGCGTTGTTCGTGCAATTCGGCGGGATGGTGACGGCGAGTGTGGGGGTGAGGGTGACGGCGGGAGAAGGCGTCAGCGTTGGCGGCACGTAGCCTACTTTGGTGGGCGCCAGTGTAGCCGTGACAAATCCCACAGGAGTTGGCGTGACGGTGCCATCCACCTGCACCGAAATGCAGGCAGATAAAAGTGTAACGAGAATTAACAAAACAATAACTTTATTTTTCATGGGAATACATCTATCCATCGTCCACGGTCTATTGTCAACCGTCCATCTCAAAACATCATCATCTGACCTGTGGATCTTTCGACAGGGTCGCCTGCGATCTGCTCTTCGAACGTTTCACGCGTCAATATCGGGACTTCAGACAGGCTGCGCACCAGACGATATTTCACCAGCCGACGCTTTTTCAAACGCTCGCGCAGTTCGGGGTCGCGCTCTTGTTTGTATGCAGCCAGCGCCGCCCGTCCGCCAGGCAGGACGAGTATGGTCTGGTCATCGGTGTTTTCCAACGCGCGCTGCACCAATGCGGAAGCCAGCACATAGAACCGTTTGAACGGTTTCCCGTTTTCCAGCCATGTCACCACTTTATCATCTTTGGATGAAACGTAGTTAAGCCGCTTGCCGATGGTTTCAAGCAAAGTGAAGATAGTTTTCATTTCTTTCCGCCGCACCGAAGCGGCATCCTCTGCGCGTAATGTCCAACTGCCGCTGTTCCGCTCTGCATATGAATTCAACACGGCATAAATCAAACCTTTGGACGGCGTCATCAACCCTGTGAATTGTTTGTTCAATTCCTCTTCCACTTCCAAAAAGATCGCGTTTTGATTCTTTTGCAGGTAGGTCACCACTGCAACTTCCACGCGGTCTGAAAGTGTGTTGCTGCTCGGCACAGACGAATAGCCCCACATACCCGTATCCGCGCCTTCGCCTGTCGAGTAATGGACGAATCCCTTATTGCCCTTCAATGCGGCTTCGAGCAGACTGTTCGTCTTGCGGACCGCCGCATCAAAATCATCTTCGGTTTGTCGAAGCGCCTTCGCTTCCGTCAGCGCGAGTAAGCCAGCCGTATGCAGGTGTAAATATCCCACAGGCTCGCCGCGCGCGGACAAAAATTCACGCATGGTGTTTCGCACCAATTCCACATCGGCTGTGCCTGTTTCTGTTTTTTGCGCGCTCTTCCACAGGATCTGCACTGCATCATGTTCTGTGCGCAAGGCAACGCTTTCGAGCGCAAACCCCGCCGTCTGCGAGGCCGTCAACGCGGATGTGAGAAACGGCGCTTCGGGTTCGGGAATCATGCCAAACATCGGCACACCGTCCGCAAGCAGTTCGTTCAAATGGCTGAACATCGCGAACAACGCCGTCGCATTCCACGCCCAATCGTACCGTCTGCGTCGCAGCGCGATCTTGTACGGCTCCACCGCGTCCTTGCCCCACAACCAGCCAGCCCACAACGCTGAGAGAGTCCAAAATGCCTGATTCGGACGCGGCACTGCCCCGATCACTGCCGCAATCGGAATCTCGCGTTTGACTTCATGCGCAAGGTCTTTGAGACGACCTTCATAGATGCAGATGCCGCCCGTCTCGGGGATTTTCTTCGGCCACGCTTCACACGTGACGGGGGAGCCTGATCCTGTAAACAAGCTGACTCCATGCTCGAACATGGCCCACACATTGTGCTCGCGGAACTGGTTCGGCGTGCTTAATTGCTTCGGCCGTGGACGTTCCACAGGGTATCCCCAAAGTGTATTGCCCGCGTCACATGCCAGAAGTGTGAGTGCCGTCAATGCCCGCCTGCGTTCTGCAGAAACTTTGAGGCTATCCAAACGATTGATGATCGTCGTCAACACATACAACGGACGCGGCAAATAATGTTCGATGGCTTCTTCTGCATAGATGCGGTCTTCATCTTTAAGCGAGACCACACGCTCGAAAGCACGCGAGCGATGCAAATTGTCGGTGGCGGCGATTTTCTTTGCACGTTCTTTATCCTCTTCGGTGGCAGGGTGTTCACCCGAGTCACCGCAATGCGGACATTGGTATATCCGTGCGTAGGGTACGTCCTCGCCTTTGCGCCAGAGAAATGACTGTGCCTGAATTTGTTTTTCGCATGTTGCGCAGGAGGTGAGATAAAGGGATTGGAAATGGGCTTCAAGCCGTTCATCCCCTTTTTTGACCGCACCCAGATCGGCAAGCGCGGCGATAAATTCAGCTTCGGGTGGCGGGTTGGCGAACACTTCCAGCAGAAAGCGCGTGATTGGGTTGTTCGCTGTTACCAGCACACGGTATCCGCTGCGCGCCGCTTCGAGGACGAGTCGCGGGGAGAATCCGAATGGGTCGAGCAGCCAGTTACCAGTTAATGTCTGATGCGAGAGCCATGCGGATATGACTCCATCCTCCAAGGCAGGCAAAAAGCGGGAGAGTGGTCCCGACTCTGCGGGTTTGAATCCTGGGATATATGGCTTATGTTCCATCTTACTTAGATCAGCGCTTTGCTGATTGCTTTACGCGGCGTGGAGTTTAGATCGAGTTCGACAGCGGATAGCAGAATTTGAATGGCAAGGATGACAGACAACGTAGGCAGGATGACCGTGCCTGTGGGAGCGGGGACACCAAGTTGGGCGTACTGAACCCATTTGGTAATGCCGAAAATGAGGCCGAATAGCAAGAGCGGAATACCCATCAACAAGTAAATGGAGATCATCGAAAAATCAAAAATGAAGTAGCGCAGGATAATACGGCGGAGGATGGTGCGTGTAAGTTTGATAGGGAATTCGACCAATGTGCGGCGGATGGATAGATTCGATATCTCGTTGCGGTATCGTGCGGGGATGGTGATATCCAGCACATGTGCGCCGAGCAGGTAGAGCCGCGAAAGCATGGATGTCTCGAAGAAATATCCTTTGTCAATTTTTTCCAGTGGCAGTTGCGCCAGCATTTCGGCACGGATGGCAAAATATCCATTGGTGGGGTCGAAAATATTCCAATAGCCTGTGGCGGCTTTGGTGAGAAAACTCAACCCCAAATTCCCAATGCGGCGAATGAGCGGCATTTGTTGCAGAGAGGTGAAATCGCGAAAACGATTCCCTTTTGTATAATCTGAGTCCTCTGCAAGAAGCCGTTCATTAATAGCCAAAACTTGGGCTGAAAACCAGCCGGGAGCGTAGCCAGCGCGCCGAAAAAACGAAAAAAGAAACCACGGCGGCGGGTGCTG
>VGOX01000099.1 GCA_016875755.1 Chloroflexota bacterium | reverse complement strand
TCGGCATGAGTCGGCTCCGGAAAAGTGGTTTGTCGCAAAACAACTTTACCTGCTTTTTCGTGCCGATCAATATGCTTTTGTGAAACTGTCAGGTCGCTAGTTTTCTTTTAGTATACGAAAAATAAAAATGGGATGCAAGCAAAGCATGCATCCCATTGGTACTAACTTCTCAACTTCGCGCCAACTTCTTTTTCCAGCCGTTTGACGATCTTGTTGCGGATGGCGGCCGCTTCGGCATCGGTCATGGTCTTGTCTTCGGCTTGATACGTCAACGCATACGCCAGAGACTTTTTGCCTTCACCGATCTTTTCATCTCGGTACAGGTCGAACAAGCGGACGTTGGTCACGCTTCTTCCGCCTGTTTGCTTGATCAGCGCTTCGACGGTTTCAGCCTTCACTGATTCATCCACAATGAGGGCGATGTCTTCGTACATGGACGGGGTCTCAGGGATGGTCTTGATGCCATAGGTCGGGGAGATGGCGCGCATGATGTCGAGGTCGAACTCGGCGACCAACACTGGCGAGTCACCCAACTCGTATTGCTCCTTCACTAGCGGATGCATTTCGCCGAACGCGCCAATGACCTTGTCACCCGCTTTGACTTCAGCGGCTTTGCCTGGGTGCAGGCTTGCACTGAGCGAAGTCGAAGTGTGGGAAGAAGAGTCGGTGGCAGTGTAGGTGATGTTTGTGAGGCGCAACCCGCTCAACATGAGTTCGATGCGCCCCTTCAAGTCGAAGAAATCCAGTGCGGGGGAATCCTTCACGTCCCATGCTGTTGCTTCACGCAGACCTGTCATCGCAATGGCGAGTTTACGCGGCTCGTCGGGGAGTTCATTTTTGTGCGGCACGAAGACCGAGCCGATCTCGAAGAACGAGAAGGCTTCGCTGTAGCGGATGTTCTTCTCGAGCGAGTCGATTACCGAGGCGACGAGACTGCGGCGCAGGACGCTCTTTTCGGGCGCGATGGGATTCGCAAGGCGGACGTATTCATCGTGCCTGGCGATGCGACCTTCTTTTTCGGGTGAGGTCATGCGATAGGACACGACTTCCTGCAAGCCGAGCGCGACGAGCAGGTCACGAAGATGTTCTTCCCACTCATGGATGGGGTTGCCAATCTGCGGCGGGAGCGCGTCTGCCATGGTAGTGGTTGGGATGTTGTCGTAGCCGTAACTGCGGGCAACTTCTTCGAGCACATCAGCAACACCGACGACACCTTCGCCAATGTCCATGCGGTGATTCGGCGCAGTCACTCGCACCGCGTTACTCATTACTTCGCACTTGAACTCAAGCCGTGAAAGTAATTCTGCTATTTGCGCGAGAGTCAGATCAATGCCGAGCCAGCGCTTCACATCGTTGACGGTAATCTCCACCACCGCATCTTTCGGCGGCAGCGGATACGCATCCACGAGGTCGGGGGCAATTGCGCCGCCAGCCCATTCCGCCATGTATTTCAAACCGAGGCTCACGCCGCCTTCTGCCATGGCAGGATGCACGCCGCGCGAAAAACGGAATGAGGCTTCGGACGGAAGATTGTGCTGCTTCGCCGTGCGGCGAATGTTGATGAAGTTCCACGCCGCGCCTTCGAGCAGGATATTCTTGGTCGAGTCACTCACTTCAGACTCAGCGCCGCCCATCACGCCCGCGAGAGAAAGCGAACCCTTCTCATCACAGACGAGCACGTTCATGGCAGTGAGTGTGCGCTCGTTGCCGTCGAGAGTCTTGAGCTTCTCACCATCTTTTGCGGCGCGAGTGATGATCTTAATTTTCTTATTGCCAGCGCGTTGCTTGAGCACGTCGTAATCGAAAGCATGCAGCGGCTCACCATATTCGAGCATGGCGTAATTGGTCGCATCCACCACGTTGTTGATGGGACGCACACCCGCCAGTTTGAGTCGGCGCTGAATTTGGTATGGGCTGGGCTTAATATCCACGTTGCGGACTAGACCAGCGACGAAGCGCGGGTTGAGCTCGGGGTTGGTGATTTCGATTTCAACCAACTCCTTCACCGACTGTCCACTGGTAACTGACAACTGGTTATTGCCCTTCTTCAACTCTCGACCCAGCATCGCAGCCAACTCACGAGCAATGCCGATGACGTTCGCATTGCGAGCCATGTTCGGCAGGATGGAAATATCGAGTACCGCGTCGCCAATATAATCCGCAAGCGGCATGCCCGCAGGCGCGTCATCGTCGAGGATAATGATGCCGTCGCTTTCTTCGGTGATGCCCAATTCCTTTTCAGAGCAGACCATCGAGTACGAGTCCACGCCGCGGATCTTGGCACGTTTGAGTGTCATTAAGACCTGACCTTCGGCGTGACCATCGTAGAGGGTGGTGCCTTCCTTCGCGTACGCCACCTTGATGGGCTTATCCAGTTTGCCCGTGCCCTTGAGGCGGAAAATATTCGGCGCGCCCGTCAGCACGACTTGATCCTGCTGACCATCATACAGGTCAAGCAAAGTCAACTTGTCGGCATTCGGATGCGCTTTCACTTCACGGATCTCCGCCACGACAAGTTTTTCCTTGTCCCAGCCGATGCCGTTGGTCTTGAACTCGTGCTTCTCGCCTTCTTTGTACACAGGCATGGGAAGACCGACATAGAGAATCTCGTCCACTTCCATACCGGCGAGGGTGAGTTTGCGTGCAATGTCTTCGACGGAAAGTCCATCGAGATCAATGAAATCTTTTAGCCATGAGAGAGGTATTTTCATAATTTACTCCTTCGGAGTGCGA
The DNA here is from genome assembly GCA_016875755.1 of Chloroflexota bacterium. Classification (GTDB taxonomy): domain Bacteria; phylum Chloroflexota; class Anaerolineae; order Anaerolineales; family Villigracilaceae; genus Villigracilis. The sequence goes on along the minus strand of VGOX01000099.1, from coordinate 4,650 downwards.
TATTCGTTATTCGATATTCGAGTCTGAAGATTGGCTTGCGTTATCTTCGATGATATAGTCTGTAGTCGTTTCGTGGACAGCGTAATTTGCTCCGGGTTCGTTGGCGCCTTGTTTGCTCTTCTTCAAGAAACCAATATACCCATTGATAAGTCGAGTTAGATTCTCGCCATCCATCACAAAAGATTTATAGAGCGTTTCAGAGACATAGCCAACTTTATAAGCATAAACAATATGACTTAGTGTCTCTTCAAGAGAACCGCGAGCAATATAGCAAAACCGCACATTGTCTTGAAAATAGAAACGTCCATGACCTTCTGCAATATTTGCTGGAGCACTCTGCGACGAGCGGCGGATTTGCTGGCTGAGTGCCCACTTTTCTTCGGATGAAAGCAAGTGAAGCAAATCTTTGTGAACGCGCACGGCAAAATCTCTTGCCTTGCACCACACATCCAGTTTTTCAAGTCCGATGACGCTCATAAAACCTCGTTGAGAGATATTCGATACTTGATATTCGAATTGTCTATTTTCGAGTATCGAATTATCTAATCTCGGCTTGTCCTAAAACTGTTCCAGGAACCTCACATCGTTACCCCAGAAGTAACGGATGTCACCAACTTTGTTGCGCAGCATGAGCTGACGTTCCGGTCCCATACCCCAGGCGTAGCCGGAGTAGACCTTCGGGTCGTAGCCGCCAGCGATCAGCACATTGGGATGCACCATGCCGCAGCCGAGAATTTCGAGCCAGCCCGAGTTCTTGCAGACCTGGCAGCCTTTGCCGCCGCACACGAAACATTCCACGTCCACTTCGGCGGATGGTTCTGTGAACGGGAAGTACGAAGCGCGGAAGCGCAGTCGCGCACCTTCACCAAACATGCGACGGACGAAATCTGCGATCGTGCCTTTCAAGTCCGCGAAGGTGATGTTCTTGCCAACGGCAAGTCCTTCCACCTGATTGAACTGCACTTCCGAACGTGCCGTGATCTGCTCATAGCGGAAGCACATGCCCGGCAAAGCGATACGAATAGGTGGCGGGTTGCTTGGGTCGGTTGCCGCGAAATAACGCATCGCATGGATTTGTCCAGGAGATGTGTGCGTGCGCATCAGGATCGGGTTATCACCGCGTCCTTCTGCTTCAATGAAGAACGTATCCTGCATATCACGCGCGGGGTGATGCGGCGGGAAGTTCAAATGCTGGAAGTTATATTCATCCGTTTCCACTTCACGCGAGGTGAAGACTTGGAATCCCATCTCTGCCAAAATGCTCAACACGCGGCGCAACTGCTGCGTGGACGGATGCAAACGCCCAACGTGTTTGTTACGCCCGGGCAGGGTCACATCCAATTTTTCTTCGGCGAGGGATTTCGCCAACGCGGCTTGTTTCACCGCTGCGGCTTTTTCTTCCAACGCAGCCTCAAGCGCCACCTTAACACGGTTCGCGGCTTGACCGATAACGGGTCGCTCCTCTTTCGAGAGTTTGCCCAAGCCGGAAAAGACTCCCATCAATTCCGAACTGCGCCCAAGGTGAGTCACACGCCACGCTTCCACCATGGCGGGGTCATTGACCTCCGCCAGCGCAGTGAGTGCGGCTTTTTCGATCTCGTTCAATTTGTCTTGCATACATGCCTCCAAAGTCTGACCATGGGCGGTAGGCGATTGAGCATAAAGCCATCGTCCATCGTCTGTGGTCTATTGTCCAGAAAAACAAAAACCTCCCGTCCACAATGGGACGGGAGGCACGCTTTCGCAGTCCCGTGGTACCACCCAAATTGCACACTTCGTGCGCCACTTAGCACCGACTAACATCGGCTTCCCCGATAACGCTGGGATTGCGGTTCAGACTACTAGAAAGTCATTCACCTGAACGGCTCGAGAGGGAACTTCAACTGCTTTTGGTCGAGTGCAATTTCACCAACTACTTTGCACATCTCTGGCGGCTTCCGTCAGCCTACTTTCCTCTGTCACAGCCTTGATGAGGCTATTATCCGCAGAATCAGGCTCCTGTCAAGGAGGATGCGGGTAAAATCCAAAGATATCTTTCAGGAGTTTTATGCCATCCCCTCTTTTTGAATTTGCCCTGCTTAGTTTCGTCTCCATGTTTACAATGGTGAACCCCATTGGCGTGGTGCCTGTCTTTACTGCCATGACCGCCAAGTTGTCGCCGCATGAGTCGCATCGCGTGGCGCGCAAAGCGACATTGACCGGCGCGCTCATCCTGCTTGCTTTTGCATTGACGGGTCAATGGATATTTCGCTTCTTCTCCATTTCTGTGGATAGTTTGCGCGTGGTGGGTGGTGTGATCTTTTTCTTTATGGGATACGAGATGCTGCAAGCCCGCCTTACGCGCATCCAATTTGATGACGAGACGACCCACGAATACATCAATGACATTGCCATCACGCCGTTGGGTATTCCGATCATCTGTGGACCGGGGGCGATCACTACATCGATCTTGTTGATGAATGAATCAAGGTCTGCACTGGAACAGGGGATCGTGCTGGGCATTATTGGTGGGATCATGTTGTTCACCTATCTGTTATTGCTTGGCGCGAAACAGGTGACGCATGTGATCGGTGAGAACGGCAATAAGGTGATGCTGCGCCTGATGGGTTTGATCGTGATGGTAATCGCGGTGGAATTTTTCTTTGCGGGGCTGACGCCGATTCTGCGCGGGATCTTCGAGATTCAATAAGATGGTTCAGGAAAAAAAAGAGACGGGCATCCTTATGGATGCCCGTCTTGTACATCTTTGCCTTCCCATTCCGCCATGAACTGACTTAAAAATTCAACCATCACCTGATGCCTTTGTTCTGCGATGCGTTTGGCGGTTGGGGTGTTCATCAGGTCTTTTAGCAGAAGCAGTTTTTCGTAAAAGTGATTGATGGTGGCGCTTTTGCTATTTTTATATTCTTCGAAGCTGGCGTGCATAACGGGCGGAGAGTCGGGGTCGTACATCATTCTGTTTTTGTAGCCGCCATAGGCAAAGGCGCGTCCGATGCCTATGGCGCCGATGGCATCGAGACGGTCGGCGTCCTGTACGATGAATCCTTCGAGTGACTTCATCTTGTTTTTCACGCCTGCACCTTTGTAGGAGATGTGCATGATGATCTCGCAGACTGCCTCAGCGGTGGGAATATCCACGCCACAGGAATCAAGCCAGGCACGGGCGCGAAGCGGGGTTTCATCGTCTGAGTTGTTGAACTTCCAGTCATCCAGATCGTGCAGGAGGGCGGCGAGTTGGACGATGAATTCATCAGCTTTTTCATGCTGACAGATGGCAAGGGCGTTCTTCCAGACGCGGTAGATGTGCCACCAATCGTGCCCGGAGGAGTCGTCTGAAAATTCCTGTTTGATGTAGTCGGCGGTTATTTGAATGATGTCTGCCTGGTGCATGGTGGTTGGACGTTCCGTTTCTTTTGTGATTTATTGCTGGGCTGCTGATGCTCCATGCACATGGGTTTCTGCGGGGATCAGCAGGGCGGGCGGAGTTTGCGATTCGACAATTGCATTGGCAAGGAGTTTTGCATCGCCATGCGAAAGCTCGTATTCGCGCTGGATCATCCAGCGGATGTCGTTGGCGCGGGTGAGTTTGGTGCGTTGCACGATCTCTGCCATCTCGTGAATGGTCATGCCCAATTTGGCCTGGATTATTTCCAATTGAATGCGGACTGCGTTATCGCGTGTGCTCATCTGGTTTCTCCTTTTTTGTTTAACGGGGGAAATTTCCGATGAGTAAATTATAGAACAAATATTCTATTTTTTCAGGTGGAGATTTTTATAGCTCCGTGGCAGATGCGAGCTTTTCGAGATCGGATTCAAGGCGTTGACGCAGGCGGATGGAAATGGGCGCTTGCAGTTGCTTTTTCAATAAGTCTGCGCCGCGCTTCTCGTAATGATCGCGATAGACTTCTGCTATCGAGATGGTTTCGCCGCTGAAGCGCTCCATGCGGATTTCATCTCGTGCGGTGATGATGCCCTGCTTGAGCACACGTACATAATAGCCAGGCCGCTCAGCGTGGCGGAATTTCTTTACCCACTGGGAATCTTGCATGTGTGAGGCAAACGTCCCGCAGGGGATGCGAGGCGCAGTTACTTGCAGGGTGACAGCGCCGATGTGCAGAAGATCCCCAATGTTGACGGATGCGCTTTCGGTACCATCGATGGTGAGATTCTCGCCAAAGATGCCATGTGGAAGTTCTTTCCCAAGTTCCTGCCGCCACCATTGATAATCCGCTTCGGTGTAGATGTAGAGGGCTTGGTCGGGTCCGCCGTGATGTTTGGGGCTGCCGATGAAGTCTTCTGCAATTCCCAGCTCGGTGAGTTGGACAGGCCCTTGGACGGGCATTTTGTGAATGCCTGTGATCTCGATACGGTCTTTATTTTGCAGGGATTGTTGTTTTCCGATATTGATGCTGAGTAATTTCATTATTTCGTTTTCCCTTTAAGAATTCCATAGGATGTCTGCCGCAATGATGGAAAGGACCAATGAGCCAAGCGCGGCTACACTTCCTAACGTGGTTCCTGCGGCCATGGAGACGATGATCGCCAGAATTTTATTAGAGTACAAAACCACTGCCTCTGGCAGTGAGTGGAGTAAAAAGGTTATACCGTGAAAAGTAATTGAGAATGTTGGGTATGATGAGCGCAACTGGA
>VGOX01000098.1 GCA_016875755.1 Chloroflexota bacterium | reverse complement strand
GAGTGCGGCGGGGGCTAGCCCCCGCCGCACTCCCAGCATCCCATCCCATGGGCATTTCTAATTGTCGCCATGTCCATTTCTAATTGTCGTTGACAGCAAGATGGCAAAAATGGATGGCAGATGAAGTAAATCTCGTTGCGCCGACCTTGTTGTTTTACGAAGTGACGAATGCACTTTACCAGCAACAGAGGAATAACGTCCTTTCGGCTGAAACGATCTGGGAGACATTGGAGTTGTATTTGGAATTACCGATCGCTCTGGTCAACGAGGCGAATTTGCATGTGAAAGCGCATGAAATTGCCATGCGATATAACCTCCCTGCCACGTATGATGCCCACTACCTTGCTCTGGCAGAGTGGATGGAAATTGATTTGTTTACAACGGATATGAGGCTGGTCAATTCGCTGAAACCATTCAAAGTGAAATGGGTCAAAGGGATTGAGTAATGAGAGAACACTGGGATGGATGTCCCAGTGTTTTGTGTTTACGCCTCGATCACTTCCGCTTCATGTGTGATCTCGATCACATCCTTCAGCGTGGCATACACCGAACAATATTTTTCCTCGCTGATCTCGATCGCCTTCTTTAATTTCTCCAATTCGATACCCCGTCCCGCCGCCTGATAACGGATATGGATTTTACGAAAACGCCACGGCGGAGTCTCATACTGCACCGCTTCTGCCGTCACCTTGAGCTGGTTCAGTTCCTGACGTTGTTTCTTCAAGATCTCCACCACATCATACGACGTGCATCCGATCAACGCCATCGGCAGCAGGTCCGAAGGGCTCACCCCCTGCGGCTTCTTCATAATGATCTGGTGATTATCGTCATCCTGCAGTGTGAACTGCGTATCTGGGTCCCATTGGAGGTGAACTTTTTTAGGTGTCATTTCAGCAGTATAGCATGCTGGTGTTAAATTGAAATAATAGGACAAAGTGTAAAATATATATGACAATTGTCACTATTATGTATTCGTTCTTTTCTATATAGGGATGGAAATCACAGATTAATCCTTTATTAAGGAGAATGTATAGAATATGAAACGGATATTGCCAGTCGTAATAATTACAATTGGGTTATGTATGGTGATCGCGGTCATGACCTCCCCTGTCGAAGCGGGAGGAAAGCCGCCCACAAGAACCCCCGCCCCAACCATTGTGTATACAAACACACCCAGCCCGACGGTGATCGCTCCAACGGCAACCCCGTCTGCTCTAGGCCCTACAGCAACTCCGTCCAGCCCCAGCCCTACCCCCAACCCCGCCAACCCGCATTCCAGCATTACAGCTTATAACGGTCCGTCCACTTGTGTTGCTTGCCACTCCAGCGAAGCCAATAGCATACTGCATTCCGAGCATATGCAATGGTCTGGCAAGTGGAAGGAAGTCAACACCTACTGCACAGCCCCCGAACCAGCTGATTTTGCCTGCCTTTCGTGTCATGTTAACACAGGCAAAGTTGAGAACAATACCATCAACGATACCGACTGCCTTATTTGTCACAATGACACCTACAGACGTGCATTAGGCCCGCAAACCAATGTGGTCAGTGTGACGGATTGGACCGGCGCAACCAAGACCTTTAATTTCCCGATCAAAATTAATGGCGATTATCAGTTCCAGCCTCGTTACGATCTGATGCCTGCTGGCACCACCATGGTTTCGCTGGCACAGAATGTTCATTTGCCCACCCGGGCTACTTGTTTGGCCTGCCACGCCAAAGCGGGCGGTGGAGATGGCGTCAAGCGCGGCGATATCAGCATGGAAAATGCCAATAGCACAAATGGCATGCTTGATGTCCATATGGATGCGGATGGCGCGAATCTGACCTGTCAGGATTGCCATGTCCCCCAGAATCATCTCATCCCCGGGAAAGGCATCGACCTGTGTGTGAGCGAAGGCGGAACTGTCACCTGCGATCAGTGCCACACATCTGCCCCGCATGGAACCAACGCCGATCTAAATAAACACGCTGCCCGCGTCGCCTGCCAGACCTGTCACATTTCGCGTTATGCCAAGGCTGCGGTCGGCACTGAAATGTCCCGCGATTGGACCACCCCGCATTGGAACCCTGCAGGTTGTAATGGGCAAGGTGCATGGATTGGTGAAGAGATCAAGGGCTATAACATGGTTCCCACCTACAAGTTCTGGAACGGTCAGAGCGATATCTACAACTATGGTGAGACCATCACAGCCGAAAACGGCACATACAACATGGCCAAAGCCCTTGGCTCCATTCAAGATGGAAAGTTATACCCGATCAAGGTCCATACCTCTGTGCAGCCCATCAGCACCTCTACTAACCGCATTATTCAATACGATGTGCTCTGGCAGTTCATGACCGGTAAGTATGAAGAAGCAGCGGCGCGCGGCCTGTCCTTTATGGGGTTGAGCGGCGGCTATAGCTGGGTGAATACCAGCGCCGATCAGCTTATCACTCATGGTGTGGAACCAAAGGCGAATGCGCTTCAATGCACGGCCTGTCATGGTTCTACTTCCCAGATGAATCTAAAGTCATTAGGCTATCAGCTAAAAGATACCAAGACGGCGGTCTGTTCGCAATGTCATGCAGACAAAAAGCAGCCTACCTTCACCCGGCTTCACAACAATCATGTTGGCAACCGTGGCAAAGACTGCTCCTATTGTCATACCTTTAGCCGCCCTGAACGTGGATTGGAACTTGACCCAACACCGTAAATGGATGAACATGGTATAGAAATAAAACACGACCTTCCTTTTGGAAGGTCGTGTTTTATTTAAAAAATTCTCGTGGTACGATAGCCGCGGGAGGCTCCAATGAATATCTTTGTCGTGATCGCATTAATCCTTGCCGCGCTCGAAGCGCTGGCGCTGCACAAAAACTGGTTCAAACTGGAAGTGGTCGCCAAGCCCGGGGTGATGGTCGTCCTCTTTCTCTGGCTGTGGACAAGCATCGGCTCAGACGGCGCTGCAGGCTGGTTCGCGTTGGGATCCATTTTCTCCCTCCTCGGCGACATCCTGCTCATGCTCTCGCTCGACCGCTTCTTCCTTGCAGGGTTGGTGGCATTCCTGCTCGCTCACATCTTCTATGTGATCGGTTTCAACCTGCCCCTGCCCGAAATTTCCGCATGGGGAATGCTGCTTGCCGTCATCATCGGTGTTAGCGGAGCGCGGGTGATTCGGCGCATCCTCGCCTCTGTCATCGCCAAAGGACAGTCCCGACTGCGGATCCCCATTGCCGTGTATGGCGTGGTCATCTCGCTGATGCTGCTCTCTGCCATGCTCAAACTCACCGACACCACATGGGACGCGGGCGCGGCATTGCTCGTCAGCGCGGGCGCGTTCCTTTTCTATTTTTCCGACATTATTCTGGCGTGGAATAAATTCGTCACCCCCATCACCAACGGACGTATCTACAACGTCGCCGCCTATCACCTCGGTCAAATTGCGTTGATCGCAGGCGTGATCGTGCAGTATTCAAAGTAGCATGTCATTGCGAGGACGGCGCACTTCCGTCCGAAGCAATCTCTTGGCACACGAGGATTGCTTCGCCGTTCCACGACGCGCACGCATGCCTGCGCACTGCGTCTTCGCGCAGCGAACGGCGGTACAGGCAATGACATTGTTCTTTATTCCAATGTCACAATATATTCGTGGATCAAGTGCGCGTATCGGTTCTGCAAGCGGATGAAATGATTCTGGATCGCATCCGCTTCGGAGCCTTCGAGCACGAGGAAGCGCCCCTTCTCCACACCTTCACGCGCGATCTCGCGACACACTGCCTCAGTGACGAGTTCTGCCAGAAGCACCTGACCCGTTACGGTTGAGTCGAGGCGATTGTTCGCATCCAAATAAATATTTACCGAAGGCGCAGCGGTGGCGATGACAATGCTCGAATTGATGCGGTCATAATACACGCGCTGGCGCGGATCGGTGCGGTCGTCAAAGCGGATGTCGGTGAACAGGGAGTTGCTTCCGCGTTGGGGCGGTTCAACCAGCGTTTCTTTTTTGGAATGTACCTGCACGATGGCGTGCGCGCGGTTCTTGCCGAGATACGCCGTAAGCGTACCCTCGCCGCCCACCTGCCGACCCTCCACCCGCACCCGCGCTTCCAAAATATTGGGGTCGGTCTTGTGCGGCTTGAATGTCACCTGCGGAGTTTGCACGATCACTTCGGGGCTGCTGGAAATGACGCTGGCGGTGGCGTTGCTCGGCTTGCCCTCTGCCGAAACGCGCAGGATCAATGTGGCAACCTGCCCCGTTTGCACATACATTTTTTCAGGGAAGAAGCCCATGCCCGAATCGGGCAGTTCGATCAGGCGCGGAGAACTGTCACGCGGGTCGCGCAATTCGGTCACCGCGATGGTATTCAATTCGTGCAAGGCGCGGTCAATTTTCTGGCGCAGTTTTTTATCGAGCTTGGTCTGCTCGTCGTGCATGGCATGTTCGCGCTCCGCTTGGATGATCGGCTCAAGTTTGGCTTCCACTGCCAGTTTCAACGCCTTCGCAAACGGATGTGTCCAGTTGATGCCATCACGCGTGGCGGTCAGCACAGGTTCGTCGTTCTTCAACAGGTCGTGCAGATAATCGCAGGAGATCGAGCCGTAGAAATAACCCGCATACGGATCATTCTCGAACTTGAGCATGGTCAGCGAAATGACAATGTCCCTGCTGATGACGAGCAGACCGCCGTCGGCGTAATCGCCTTCTTCGCCGCGCGTGGAAAGCTGAATGGCAGAACGGAAGATCTCCAGTTTTGCAGAAGCGGGAAAGCCTTCGATCTTTATTTTTTCACCCAGAATTTTTTCGCCAATTGGCGCTTTGTAACTTAGTTCATTTTCCTGGCGCAGTTTTCCGTCCGAGCCGATCTCGCGTAGTTTGATCGCCCGTTTTGGGTTGCTCATGATCGGGCGCAGTTCAAAATGGCGTTGGATGTAGTTCCGCAAGTTGTTGTATTGCGGCATCTTCACATCATCACGTGACACCGTAATTTCGATCATCGTCCCATTGCCTTCAGGGATGCCGTATTTCTCGTGCAATGCAAGGCTCGCATACACAGGCTCGTCCAGATCAAAGGTGGGAATGCCCTTCTTCAACAACAGCGAGCACGAGTAAAAATAATTCCCTTTGAACGAACGCACATGTCCGTACCCTAGGCCAAAAATGGAATCCTTCAAGCCGCGTCCCCACATGCCGCGCACATGCTGGTCTTCCTTGAGCCCGCTGGTGGCTTCGCCGTATGTCCCCACCACTTTGTCCATGCGTTTGTCGGTCATGCCTTCGGCAAAATCCATCACGCGGATCATCGAATTCTTGTGGCGTCTCTGCACCTCAATGATGATCTCTCCAGTCGAAGAACCGCCCGATTGCTCCAAACGCGAGTAACTGTCGTTGGCATTGGTGATGATCTCCACCAACGCGCGCATCACATCTTTTCGAATCGCCTGATCCGCCTGCTGAATTGCCACGCGGTCAGCATACTGTAACTTCCTGCTTACCATATAAACCTTTCGTTATCGCTTCTTCTTCGCGGAAGGTTGCAGCATCGCCGCAAATCCGCGCTCGCAAAATTCAAAGAATGTTATCAAGTCGGCGCGGTTGTAAAAACCAGCATACCGTTTGAATAGGTCCAAATTCCGCTTCAACGTTTCCGCTGAAGACTCCATCGTGGCGAACAGCATGTTCCGAAAATCGAACTCGCTGATAGTCGCTTTCGCGCCGAGCTTCTTATATTGGCGGTACGCGTCCGAGCGTTCCACCATCGTCACCACTTTGCCAGCCTTCGCCTTTTCCTCTTTCGAAACCACTTCTTTTTGGATGACAGGTGCAGGCTTCACTTCCGCTTTCGGCGGGACTTGCTTTTTAGCTTCCTTCTTCGCAGGCGGGGCTTTTTTCGCCTCTTCCTTCGGGGATACCTGCGGCAGCAATGACAGTTGAGTCGCCGCCGCGGCTTTTTTCACGGTCGCCTTCGGCGCTTCCTGCTTCGCTGTTGGCTTGGGCGTTTCCTTTTTGGCTTTCGGTTTTGCAACTACCGCAACCTTCGGCGGTTCTTTCTTGATTGGTGCAGGTTTCGGTGTTTCTTTTTTCGCCAAAGTTTTCTTCTGCAGCGCGGACTTTGGAACTTCCTTCTTTACCGCTTTCTTCGGTATCGGCTTCACTTCAACTTTCGGGGCGGGTTGCTTAACTTCCTTTTTCGCAACAGGCTTTGGCGCAACTTTCTTCGCCGTGATCTTTTTCGGCGCTTCTTTTTTCACCGCAGGCTTGGAGATAGGCGCTGGCTTCTTCGGTGTTTCTTTCAACTTCTTCTGAGGCTTGGGCGCAGTTTCCGCTTTGACAGTAGCCACGACCTCTTTTTTAGCGGCGGGCTGGCTTTTTTCTCTTTTTTTCTTTGCGGTCACAGCCTTTTGGGTCGTTTCCTTCGTTGGTTTCGCTGCTACTTTCTTCGCAACCTTCTCCTTCGCCTGTTCCACGGTCTTGGCTTTCTCTTCCACGGTCTGCGGTCTATCGTCTACCGTCCGAACTTCCACCTTCGGTTTTTCCAGCTTCGGCGGCATCGGCAAGCGGACTCCCATTGCCTTGGCTGCTTGCCTGGCTAGTTGACGTCCTGCAGGGCGGAGGATGAATCCCTCGGCAGGAGTCTCTTTTAGGTAGCCCTTTCCTTTGGCGTATTTCAACGTCTGGACCACATGCGCCGAGTCGGGCCAGTAGAAATAGTTCTTTAGCGAGAAGCGATGCGGAAATAACCTGAAACAGGTGGAGACGATCTCTTCAGCCGTGAGCGAAGATGTCTCCGCTTGTAGAATTTGAACGGCACAAATGACCAGCTCAATGGCAGGGGTGGAAGCGTACACATCCGCTTTGAGTTCGGAGGAATGCTTGGTGATGATGGGGTGTTCTGATGCCTCAGTTGACATAAATCCATGCGCCTTGTTGGGGAAGTTTTTCAATTTTACACTGGTAATAGTACCAGAGACATGCCTTTTTCCGTTCAATATCCAACCTATATCCTATTTCAAGCCGTGAAAGAATCCATAGAATTGGGCGAGTTGTTCACATCACACAGGAGATGCACTGCATGTATTCGTACCCGATCAAGTTTGAGTTCCCGTTGGTTAGTCTTGGGCGTCAGGTGGACGTTCGTAATGGGGATGGCAGGTTTATCATGCGCGCCATTGACCCGTACATTGCAATTAAAGATGCCATTAAGATCATTGATGGCAGCGGGAATGAGGTGTTCCAAGTGAAGGGCGATACACCTTTCCGTCTCTTTTTTCGCATCTTCAGCATGTCCTGGAATTGGACGATCACTACTGTCCCGTGTCAGAACTAGTGGGACAAAAAGGACGAATAGTTAAGGTGTAGTTTTCCCGGACGGTGTTTGGGATTATACCGTAGCGGCTTGCCGGTG
>VGOX01000097.1 GCA_016875755.1 Chloroflexota bacterium | reverse complement strand
CCGTCTGCCCGTTTCACAGGTTTAGGTAACAAAGGTTCTACCACTGCCCATTGTTCGTCTGTAAGTTCCATTGGCTCGCTCCCAACTTGGGTTTGAGCGCCAGTTTACCATTTTTGAGATAACTTCGAGATGATATCTCCTAACACCCAGCCGCTTCCCTACTAGCCGAAGCCTGATTCTGGATAACAAAAATCCCCGCCGCTGTAACAGTGGCGGGGATTTCTCTATTTCAATATTTTCAACGCAGCAGCAGTCTCTTTCGGGAACTCCAGCATCGGCATATGACCCGCACCTTGAATTTCGGTCAAATGTGCTGCCAGCACCAATGACTTGACCTCCCTGCCGCGGTCAACGGGGATAAGAGCATCTTCATCCCCATGAACGACCAAAACAGGAAACGAAAATGCAGCCAGAGTAGCAGACATATCCTCCCGCTCTGCCATGGCTTTGAGAGCCCCAATCACAGCAGAAGGAATTTGCCGCTCCATAATGGCGCGGACAAATGATTGCACTTCTGCCATTGTAGACAGTTTCGATGTCATTGCATCTGCCACCACACCAACCCCTTTTTCAGCGACATCCTGCGCCGTCTTGTAACGTCCCTCCCTGCGGTCAGGGGCATCTGCGGCCGCCTGCGAAGCGACCAACGCCAAACCTTTCACACGATGGGGATATTTTTTAGCAAATGCCAGAGCCACATATCCACCCATTGAATGCCCCGCAATGGCGATTTCGTTAATTTTCAAATTATCCAACAAGGCTGCCAAATCATCCGCCATATCGTTCATAAAATATGGGGTTTCCACAGTGGCGGACTCGCCAAATCCACGCAAGTCAGGCAGGATCAGGTCAAAATCATCTTCCAACAGGGCAGCAGTTTCATTCCACATAGTATGGTCAAGCGGAAAACCATGAACCAGCATGAGCGGATTTCCAGTTCCGCGACGAGTGTACGCAATCTCAATGCCATTAACTTTGATCGTTTTCATTCTCACCTTCAACTTTCATCATTTCTTCACGGGCAAATGCTAATGCCTGATCACGGGTTTCGATCTTACCCGCCGCCTGATTTTCGCGGATCGCTTCAAGCAACTGGCCAACCAGCCGCCCCGGCAGGAGGTTTAATTCCTTCATCAACTCCTTGCCATCCAATAAACGCGGTGGAGATATGATCTCTTCGGGCTTTTCCCAATAATTTTCAAGCAAAGTACGGGCAATATCCAGATAGACAGTCCAGGTGTCAATCGTCAGCTCAGTAGCACGAGTGCCGCGCAGATCAGCAAGTGCCAATAGAATCAGGTCAATACCTGCCGCGCCCGCATCACGGAAAAAGCGGTAAATGGCTTTTCGTGATGGGGTCTGTCCTTCCGCTTCCAAACGGCTGGCAAAGTTATGAATCCGCATATGATGTTCGATCACCGTATGCAAACGCTCTGCTTCATCATTACTGAGATTAAAAGCACGGGCACGTTCTGCTGCAACCCCCGCGCCTTTTATGTCATGTTCAAAGAAACGGATGCGCCCAGAGTCCTCCACAATTTTTGTGTCAGGCTTACAGACATCATGATACAGGGCGGCAAAAAACAAAAGCGAGCGATGTGGACGATCCACATTGAGCGATACAGAAAGATAATTGGCGAATTGCTCACGATAACGTCCCAGACGCAAACCGAGCAGCCCTGTGAACATATCGTTTGTCTTTTCGGCATCATACCCGATGCGCAAGCCAGAGATGATCTGGTCCAGATAATCCATTACGGACAGGGTATGTGACCACACATCATACACATGTGGAGCAGATTGTTCCACCCCTTTCATCTTAAGCAATTCGGGCATGAGGTGGGTTAACACCCCAAGCATATCCAATGCGCGAATGGATAGACTCGCCTTCGGCCCGCCCAGAATTTTGAATATCTCATCACGCTGACGTTCAACAGACACGCCTCCGACTCCGCTCGCGGCTTGCTTCATCCACTCACGCGTTTGCTTATCGATGGTGAATTCGAACGCCGCTGCCTGTCGAACCGCCCGCATAATACGGATTGGGTCATCCGCAAAGGCAGATGGCGAGCAGGCGCGAATGACCTTGGCGCGAATGTCACGCACACCATCCATCGGGTCGATCAGTGTGCTGTCTTGCAGGTTGTAGGCAATGGCATTGATGGTGAAATCGCGGGCGCGCAGGTCGGCTTCCAACGTAGCGCCGCGATAGGTTGCAAAATCAAGGAATATGCGTGAGCCGTCTTCATTGGTGACTACGACCCGCCCGGTATCACGCTCATTGTCCAATGCGACGAAATCTGCTTTGAGGGCATTTGCAATTTTTCGAGCGAGGGAAATGCCGTTCGAAGGCAGGGCAAAATCGAGGTCGGGAGAGAGGCGTGAGGTTAATACATCCCGCACTGCACCGCCGACAAGGTAAATTTCCTGTTCGGGGGGCAGAACGGATTTGATTCGATCCAATAGGGGCGGGAAGGCAAAAGGAAGCGCCATAAAAATGATCTCTGGTTTCTCTTTATTTCGGCTGAACTGCGATGCGCGGCGAGCCTGTTCGGGGGTGCCGCCCTGCGCAATGACTCGTCCACGCACACGGGCAACCCAACGACCTGCGTACGGCGATGTTTGGTTTTTCTCGTTTTCGTTCGTCATCCCCTGCCCCTTTGGTTGGTTACTCGGACGGCTTGTATTTATTCAGATCGACAACGCCCACAAAGGGGAGGTTGCGATAATACTCATCAAGGTCGAGCCCGTAACCGAAAACAAATTTATTGGGGATGGAGAAGCCTAGGTAATGGATCGGTACATGCGCTTCGCGCCGTTCAGGCTTATCCAATAAGGCGCATACTTTGAGCGACTGCGGTTGCCGCGTTTCGAGCATTTGTAAAACAGCAGCGATGGTATGTCCGCTATCCACAATATCTTCCACGAGAAGGACATTCTTATTGCGGATATCTGTTTGCAGGTCGAGCGTGACGCGGGCTGACCCGCTTGATTCGCGTCTGCCGACGCCATAAGAGGAAGCAGCCATGAAATCCATCATGTGCGGAATGGAAATATTCCTGCTCAGATCCACCATGAACGGAACACCACCACGCAGAATGCAGATGAGCAGTAATTCCGTGTCGCGGTAATCGTTGCTGATCTGCTCGCCAAGTTCCCGCACACGCTGTTGTAACGCATCTGCCTCGATCAGAATTTCAGCGAGCACATCTTTGTAATTTTGCATTTTTTTCGTTTCCTAATTTCGGCAATTTTCTCAGGCTTAACGGGGCACTTCGTGATGCAAACGGCAGCGGGCTTCATACAGTTCTGAAGCGCCAACGATGACGATGGGCTCATCATAACGGGCAGGCTTGCCATTGACGAGTCTTTGTGTGCGGGAGGCATTTCCACCGCACACCATGCAAATAGCATGAAGTTTCAGCACATCTTCCGCTTCTGCCATGAGTGAAGGCATTGCGCCGAACGGCTCGCCGCGGAAGTCCATATCGAGGCCTGCTACAAGCACGCGTACCCCGCGCCCTGCCAACGATTGGGCAATGGAGACAATTTCAGGGTCGAAGAACTGAGCCTCATCAATACCAACAACGGTTGTGTCCTTATCCAGCTTTAAGTGAATATCCGCTGCTCTTTCAACAGGGATGGCATCAAATGTGGAGCCCGTATGCGAGGCAACCTTTTCGACGGCGTACCGAATATCGATGGCGGGCTTGAAAACCTGCACTTTCTGCTTGGCGATCGTCGCCCGTACCAACCTGCGAATCAGTTCATCAGTTTTTCCGCTGAACATCGAACCGCAAACGACTTCAATCGAGCCCTGGGTATGCTTCATTGCATTCTCCTAGATCCAATGATGAACTACTACAAAAACAGGCAGACGCATTTGCATCTGCCTGTCTAGTTTACCTGAGAAATTTCAGGCTGACAAAGTTTTACTCAGCGGCTTCGGTTTCGCCCGCAGCTTCCTCGGTCTTTTCAACCTTGGGCGCTTCAGGAACTTCAAAACCGAGTGCGCGTAACTTCTTTTTGGTGGAAGTCAATGCAGATTGACCGTAACCGGAGATCTCAAGCAGAGCCGCATCACCAGACGCAAGCTTCTCCAACACCTGACCGATGGTCAGAACACCAGCAGACTTAAGTGCGCTGGTGGCGCGGGGAGCAAGTGCCAAATCGTCAATTGAGCGATCGGAAGAATTCAAAGAATCTTCCTTGGCTTTCTGCTGTTCCACAAAAGTCTGGCGCGCAGAAAGTTTCTTGTAGAAGCGGTCTACCTGACCTTCAACGTCAAGAAGTTTTGCAGATTCACCAGTGTAAAAAGGATGGCAGTTCGAGCAAACGTCGATGCGCAATTCCTTTCTGGTGGAAGTGGTCGTCCAGGTATTGCCGCAAGAGGCGCAAGTCACTTTCGCCTGAAAAACAGTTGGGTGGATATCAGCCTTCATTATTCGACCTCAGCAGGGATCACGTTGACGCGTTTGCGTCCGTGGTGAACATCAAACATCACGACGCCGTCTGCGATCGCGAAGAGGGTATCGTCCTTGCCAACCAAAACATTCTTGCCCGGCTTGATCTTCGTGCCACGCTGACGCACAAGGACATTTCCAGAAAGAACGAACTGACCGGCGTAGCGTTTCACACCCAAACGCTGGGAATTGCTGTCTCGACCGTTGCGGCTTGAACCGCCGCCTACTTTATGTGCCATTTCTACCTCACTCTACTTCTATTCAGCCTGTTTTTTTGTGGATTTCTTCGCCGCGGGCTTCTTTGCCTTCGGAGTTGAAACTTCCGCTTCCTTCGGCGCCTCAGCCTGTTGCTCGGCTTTGGGTGCCTTCTTCGCTGCGGCTTTTTTTTCTACCTTGCGTTCTTCGCCGGGCTTGCCGATGAAATCAATCATCAAGCGAGTGTACTGGTGACGATGGCCACCCTTCACACGGATGCGTTTCTTCGGGCGATATTTGAAGGAAACAACCTTGGGACCTTTTACATGGTCCACCACTGTAGCGGAGACTTTGATGCCTTCCACAGCGGGAGTACCGACCATGACTGCATCGCCATCTGCCATGAGCAGAACACGGTCAAAATCAAAGGCTTTGCCTACTTCGTAGGCGAGGCGATCCACGTCAATCGTGGAGCCTTCGACGGCACGGTATTGCTTGCCGCCGCTTTCAACAATTGCAAATCTCATTTTATTTTCTCCAGTCATTCACTTCGCCGATCTCGCTTGCGGGGATCTTGCACCCTTCGCCCGCGATTGGGGAAGCTGGGGGGATGTACAAGCAACTACCTCGGTAATTTCTCCGGGGCAGGAGCGGACGATATTATACATGTGAAACGATGGACCTGTCAACAAAGATTCGGCGTGAAAAATGCCCATTTGGGCGGAGCAGGGACAGGTCCACGATAGCGGCGGGGTTATCCCTTCGGGATGATGGCGGTGATGGTCTTCGTCACAGCCTGAAGTTGTCCTGCATGTGCCTTGAGTTTGTTGGCATCCCCGGGCGAAGTCCGCTTTGCACGTCGGTAATGGTCTTTGAGGTGCTGGTTTCATTGTCGATGATCTTCTGCGTGATGGCTTCGAGGTTGACCAACATCTGGGTGACGTTCTTGGGGACGATGGGGACGTTCTTGATGATGGGCAGCAGCACATCCAGAATTTGGTTGGCGGTGCGGGCATATTTGACGGTGAGGGTGTGCAGCGAGCCGATGGAGGAAGTCAACTCGAGCGCGACTTCCTGAATGGAGTCGATCATTTCTTTGTTCTGCTCGATGATCTTTACAATGTCGTTGATGGAACCCGTCAGTTTATCGGAAAATTTGACATAGGAAACGGTCTTCGATGGGACTGCCTTGGTAACACTTCTAACTGGGGTGGGCATGAGATACCTCCTGAAATTATGGTGGATGAATTTACGAACTGCGCCAACTATACTTTAATTTATTCCCGCTGACAAAGCAGGTTTTCGAATCTGATTTCATTGACAAAACCACTTCAATAATTTACATTCATCCCATGTCAGGTTTTAGCCCGCTTCAAGAGCAGATCGTTACAGTGTCCATCGACGCACGCCTCTTCGTTTCAGGTGTCGCTGGGACGGGGAAAACCACAGCAGGTGTGGAGCGTGTTCGCTATTTACTTGCACAAGGCGTGCCTGCCGACACAATTCTTTTATTGACCCCGCAACGGACGTTACAAGAACCTTATCTTGACCTGCTTGAAAGCCCCAACCGCATGGCAGGCGGAGAAGTGACCGCGGCGACGATCGGCGGGCTGGCGCGCCGCACCACCGATCTATTCTGGGCATATGCGGCTCGCGAGGCGGGTTTCGCAAACCCAGACCGCCCACCCACTTTCCTTACCCTCGAAACAGCGCAATATTACATGGCACATCTGGTGCGCCCGCTACTGGAAGAGCGCGGATATTTCGAGTCGGTCACCATCAATCGCAACCGACTGTATTCCCAGATCATTGACAACTTGAACAAAGCCGCCGCTGTTGGATTTCCGCATACCGAGATCGGTGCGCTTCTGGACTCAGCCTGGCTTGGTGACCCCGCCCAGCGCAGAATCTACGCTGATGCACAGGAGTGCGCGAATCTCTTCCGCAACTATTGCCTAGACCATAACCTGCTGGATTTTTCGCTGCAACTGGATATCTTCGCGAATATTCTCTGGCAGAACGAGCAAGTGCGCGGTTATCTCACGCAGACGTATCGTCACCTCATTTATGACAACCTGGAAGAAGACCTGCCGCGCTCGCATGACATCATCCGTGAATGGCTGCCATATTTTGACTCGGCGCTATTGCTCTACGACAATGCCGCAGGGTATCGCAGGTTCCTCGGCGGCGATGCAGTGAGCGGCGCGGAATTAAGCGCTGCTTGTGACCAAGTCATCGAGCTGGATGAGTCTTTTGTCTCTTCTGAGAATGTCATCCAGCTTTCGAATGTTCTGGTGTCAGCGATCACGAATCAGGGCAGCCTCGACGCGGAAGGTTCAGAATCCGCGATGGAATTTATCATGACGCATTTTCATCCTGAAATGCTGGATGAAGTGGTGAAGAAAATCGCGGAGTTGATCGGGGAAGGAATTCCGCCCGCAGAGATCGTCATCCTCGCGCCCTATCTTACGGATTCGCTGCGCTTCTCGATTGCGAACCGCTTGGAAGCGGCGGGAATTCCGTGGCGCAGTAATCGCCCGTCGCGCTCGCTGCGGGATGAAACAGCCAGCAAAACCCTGCTGACTTTGTCGGCGTTGGCACACCCGCATTGGAATGTTCTGCCGCCCAAATTTGATGTGGCGCATGCCTTGATGTTCGCGCTAAATACCGACCTTGTCCGCGCACAATTATTGACCGAGATCGTCTATCGTCAGCGTGATGAGCGGCTTTCGAATTTCGATGAGATCAGGCCTGAAACACAAGAACGTATTACCTATGCACTCGGAGAACGCTACACCACCCTTCGCAATTGG
>VGOX01000096.1 GCA_016875755.1 Chloroflexota bacterium | reverse complement strand
CTCTGAAGTTTCGAGCGGTGTAATCTCCACTCTACGCGGTCGTGCCGCAAACGCGCGGCTGATTACCAGTCCGCGAACATCTTCGAGCAATTGCGCGAACATTTCAGAAGCGCGTCCTTTGTATTGGACCAGCGGGTCACGTTGGGCGTAAGCCTCCAAGCCTATCGAAACTCTTAAGGCCTCAACCTTTGTGAGATATTCCACCCACAACTCGCTGAACGCCCCAAGCAGCAGCTGACGATGGACTTCATTCAACACATACTTGCCAATTG
Source organism: Chloroflexota bacterium (assembly GCA_016875755.1). Taxonomy (GTDB): domain Bacteria; phylum Chloroflexota; class Anaerolineae; order Anaerolineales; family Villigracilaceae; genus Villigracilis. The sequence goes on along the minus strand of VGOX01000096.1, from coordinate 7,231 downwards.
CAGCGGATAATTGCTCCGCCTCAGACTCGCTCAAGCCTGATATTGCTTCGTTGAGTCGTTCCTCCCCGAAAGCGATTCGCGCCGCAGGACCAAAATCCGCTAATTTCGTGGCGTTCATCTTCAAGCGGGAGAATTCGCTCTGTCCCCATGTTTCGCGCAGAGCAACCTCCGCCGCTTCGAGATGATCCATCACATCGTCGGCAAGAGTCTCGGCTTCCATGCCATCCAATAACTGAGCCGCATGGAACACATACGTAAAACGCGTAAATACCTGCTTAACCTGCTTATGGGTCTTCTGATCGAACGCCGTACGAGTTCCCTGTGACAGGGTTAACAACAGGCGCAATCTCCCAGCATCTGTGGATGCATCTTCACGCTGCAAAAGAACATCGAGATCGCGTACGATCTGGCTGTTCAAACGGTCGCGCTTCTTGTCCAAAGCATCCCGCGCCGTATTCAGCAGAATATAGGACAGTTCATCCCAATCAGGCGGAAGCGGGTTCTGCCACTGGATCTGTTCACCCACACGGTTCTGGATCGCGCCGATGACACGCGTGGCATGGATGAGGGTCAACTGATTGGCGACCATTTCCTGAATATCATCCTTTGCATCTTCAGGGTCGTCAGCCAGGGTCTTTTGCAAGTCATTGCCAAAGCGCAATTGAAGGCGCATCAGCGCGTTGATCTCTTCCAGAATTTTCTGCGGACGGGGAGTTTCCTCCAGATCACGCAAGCCCTGGAAATAGGCATCCAGCGCATCTTCCCGTTCGGAGATCTGCTGCTTGAGCGATTCTTCGGTCTTTTCAACCAGAGAGTCAATGGCGCGGAAGGCATGAGCGTTTTCGGCTTCGATGGACTTGGACGCAATCGCCAAAATCGAGGCTCTCAAGTCCGCATCGTTAATTTGACCAAGCAGTAATTTGAAGCCAAACGATGGGAATAATCCGTCCTTCGCATCGAACGGCGGCTGGACCTGATCCAGCCATGCGATCAGTTTCCACGGACCTTCCTCATCGGCAAGTCCCATTTCCACACGTTTGGTCACTTCTGATTCGAGCATATCAGCGACATCTTCGCTCAGGTCTTCCTTGACGAAGATGCGGTCACGCTGGCTGTAAATTTGCTGGCGCTGCTTGTTGAGCACATCATCATATTCCAACAAATGCTTGCGGACATCGAAGTTTGCGCCTTCTACACGGGTTTGCGATCCTTCGATCATATTGCTGACGAGGCGCACTTCCAACGGAAGCGTATCGTCCACTTTGAGTCGTTCCATCACGCCGCTAACCTGCTCACCGCCGAACAGACGCATCAAGTCATCTTGCAGGGAGAGGTAAAAACGCGAAGAGCCAGGGTCACCCTGACGGGCGGCACGTCCGCGCAACTGGTTGTCGATGCGGCGGGCTTCGTGACGCTCCGAGCCGATGACATGCAAACCGCCCAGTTCCTTCACGCTTTCCATTTCTTCGAAATATTGCAGGAAGAGTTTAACTTCCGCTTCGTAAATTCCATAATGGGATGGGTCGGTCTTCTTCAAGGCTTCGCGGCGATCCTGCAAGGTCATATCAAAGGGATCGTTGTAACCAGCCTTGCTCAACACGCGGTTGACGGCCGAGATCACTTCCTCCGCCAGTTCACCGCCGAGTTTAATATCGACACCACGCCCCGCCATGTTGGTGGCAATCGTCACGGCACCGAACGCGCCTGCACCTGCAATGATCTGCGACTCTTCCGTGTGACGACGGGCATTCAAGACTTGATGCGGCACGCCGCCTTGGAATATCTTCCTCAGGCGGTCTTTTTTGGCTTCAGGCAGGCGCAGGATCGACATCAAGGTTTGCAGGTTGGTTTCGTCATCGAGACTGATGTTGGTCATGCCATGCGGTTTGATGAAGCTGCGCAATGCATCAGGGGAGAGTTTGTCGATGGGCTCATTAAAAGGCACGAGGTCCGCAATGAGGCGCCCGTCTTCCTCCAAATTATTGGCGCGGAGGTAATGATCCCGCACAAGGGTGTACTGCATCAGGCGGCGAACAGACTCCGCTTTGAGGCGATTGGAGAGGCGGTCAGATGAATCAACGGAGGTTGTACCCACCAACAGCGGACGACCCAAGGCGTGATTGCGAATAATCTCGGTGATGATGGCGCGCAGTTTCGCTTCAACCGTGCGGTAGATGACATCGGGATAATCTTTACGGCGATAGAACAGCGGCGCTTCCTCGCCTGCCTTCGTGAAGTAGGAATAGGTGTAGCCTTCCTCATCCTTCGCCTTGACCTCAGCCAGCGGCGCATCCTTGCCGTAGGATTGATATTCGAGATTCGGAGAGATGGGCGCGACTTCGAGTTTGTAGATCTTGTTGAACTCTTCGGCTTCGGTGAGCGCGGTACCGGTCATGCCCGCCAATTTTTGATACATGCGGAAATAATTCTGCAAGGTGATCGTGGCATAGGTAACCGACTCAGGCTCGACCTTCACGCCTTCCTTGGCTTCAACGGCTTGGTGCAAACCATCGCTCCAGCGGCGGCCGGGCATGAGGCGCCCTGTGAACTCATCCACGATGACGACTTTGCCGCCCTGCACGAGATAATCCTTGTTGCGATGGAAAAGATATTGCGCGCGCAATGCCTGTTGCAGATAGCCCACCAAACGCGCCTGTTCAGGAGTAAGGTCTTCGGGTCTTTCTGGATCGAGAAGCTGCACGCCCAAAATGACTTCCACGCGGCTGACACCGATCTCGGTCAGATTGACGTTGCGGTTCTTCTCGTCCACTTCGTAATCTTCGGGTTTGAGCTGCTTCACCACCTGTGCCATACGTCCGTACCATTCCAAATCACCCGAGGCGGGACCAGAAATGATGAGCGGCGTACGTGCTTCATCAATGAGGACGTTGTCCACTTCATCGACGATGGCGTAGTAATGTCGGCGTTGGACACGCGAATCAAGGCGCATGGTCATGTTGTCGCGCAAATAGTCAAAACCAAATTCGGAGTTCGTACCAAAGGTGACATCCGCATTATAGGCTTCGACACGGTCTACCATGCGCAGGTGACGCTGGTCTTCATGGGGAGAATCGCGTTCGAAATCGACGATGAAGGCTTTCTTGCCGTTCTCAGTGACCGCCGCCATTTGCAGCACGCCAACGCTCAAACCCAGCGCCTGATAAATGGGAGCCATCCAACGCGCATCACGCCGCGCCAGATAATCGTTGACCGTAATGAGGTGCACGCCGCGTCCTGTCAGCGCGTTGAGATAGACAGGCAAGGTTGCCACAAGCGTCTTGCCTTCCCCTGTGCGCATCTCGGCGATCTGTCCGCCGTGGAGTGCCGCACCGCCGATGATCTGCACATCGTAGTGACGCAAACCGATCGTCCGTTTGGAGGCTTCACGCACGGCGGCAAAGGCTTCGGGCATGATCGCATCCAAAGCATCCTGCTCGGCTTTGCGGTATTCCTTATCATCCCCGCCCTGCTGCGCCCCAACGAGTATGAGACTCATTCCCTTGGTTGCCTCCGCGACGCGAGCCTTGAATTCATCCTTTTTGGCGCGCAAGGCGTCATCGCTCAACGCTTCGAATTGTGCTTCGAGCGCATTTACCTTCTCCACGAGCGGGCGGTATTGGTCAACGGTCTTTTTTGTGGGGTCGCCACTGAATAGTTTTACGAAGTTCTTAAGCATTTAAATCCCTTTCAAGGAAAGGATTATAGCACGCAGAAGATTGGAGAAATGTAAGAATACTTCCATTAAAAACTACACGCCGGACCCCCAGCCCGGCGCGTACCCCAAGAACCCCTTTTTGCATCAGCTATCCCCACCAGGCCACTGACGCACCAATAAGCAATTCGACCAACTTCTAAGTAGTCGTTCATAATAGTTTAGAGAAAGACATTCTGAAAATGCTGGTTGGGTCGTTCTGTTGAGACAGCATATATTCAGTAGAAGCAAGAACATCCTCAATTGAGTCGTGCAGTTTATTCACGCAAGCAAGTTCTTTCAAGTGTTTCCAATAGCGTTCAATCAAGTTCAATTCTGGAGAATAAGGAGGCAGCCAAATCACCAAAAGACGATGTTCGAATAACGATAAAGCCGCCAGAACAGAAGCGCTTTTATGATATGAAACATTGTCCATGACCAAAACAATGCGTCCAGTTGGATAACATTCAACCAACAAATACTCAACAAACTCCAAAAACGTCTGGCTATTCTTCCAATCAGCACAGCGCCAAGAAATCCGATCTGTTTTCCACGAATACGCTCCAAAGATATGGCGATGTTGCTTGGTACCAGGCTGTAAAGCCGGAACAATCTTCTGCTGTCCCTGTTTCATCCAGCAGGCATGCAAAGGAACATCCAGATCTAGGCTGACTTCGTCCACAAAGAGGAGTTCGAAATCGTCTCGGAGGCTCTTTTTTTCATCTCTTCCAGCAGTTTTTCTGCCTTTTTCTTGGCGACCTTGTCCTGTAAATGGCTCAGGTCATGCTTCGGACGACGATACCGATAGCCTTTCTTCTTCAGCAATGCCCGAAAGCGAACTTCGCTGAGCTGAATGCCTGTTTCCTTCTCCAAATGAGCCCGCAAGCGATCGGATGTCCAAATTGCAAAACGATACCCATATTCGGATGGTTCTTTACTCAGCAGTTCTTCGAGTTTCAGACAATAGGCGTCGGTGGCTTTGGGCTTTCTGCCAGGACGTGCTTTGTTCGCTAGTCCTTCCACGCCTTTCTCGCGCCAGAGTTTGTGCCAGTTGTACACTGTTGGCACGCTTATCATTTGCTGTGCAGCTACCGCCTCGGGCTTGTGACCAAGATGCAACAACCGAATCACCGTGGCACGCTGCTTGACCTCTGCTCGTTTGTCTTGCCGGATCGCTTTTTCGATTTCGGCTAATTCTTTGGGCTTCAGTTGATATTCCGTTCGCATGCCCAAAGTCTATCATGTCTTATAATTTATTTCGACCGACTACTTAGTAATTCGTTGAAATAAATTAGAAGGCCCTTGCTCCATCATTGCGAGGTGGGTTCTCTCCCCGCATAGCAATTCCTAGCAAATTCTAAAAATTTTCAACCGACCACTTAATACCGCCTGAAGCATTATTATACTGAACACGATATACATTGTCCAATTACACTACTGAAATGGATTTATGTGTATAAAAGCAAGTCTATATACAATCTTGAGACAAAAAGCCCCTTTTCCATTTTCACGGTAAAATTGCGTTCATGTTCAAACGCAATGCAACTCCCACTGAAACTCCGCAGCCTGTTCAAGCCGTGGAACGCATCACCTCGGTGCTCGGCTCTGGCGTGATCTGGCACGGCTCCATCAACGGCTCGGGCGGTGTGCGCATCGAAGGCGCGTTCGAGGGCGAGATTGCCCTGCGCGGCATGCTCGTCGTCGGCGAGACGGGGCGCGTGACCTGCCAGAATGTGCGCGCCAACACCGTCATCGTGGCGGGCGCGGTGCGCGGCAACATCACCACCCAAAAATTGGAAATCCGCGCTTCTGGGCGTGTGTGGGGCGACGTGGTCACCACCGCATTTGTCACCGAAGAAGGCGCCTTCCTGCGCGGACAGATCCGCATGGAAGAGTCTGTTGACCTAAATCTCGAACCCGCTCCCGAAACGACACCATCCGAAGCTGCCCAGGCAGAGGTCATCGCGCAAACGCCGATCCAAGTCCCTGAGCAAACTGCCGCCACACCTGTCAACACGCAGCGCCTGCCGCGCAAAAAGAAAACAGAAGATTAACCCACATTTGTAGGGACACAGCGGCGCTGTGTCCCTACAATATTTTCCCCATGAAATATACCGACCTCAACATCCAAACCCAACGAGAGTTCCCCAACAACGCGCGGACGCAAGGCTTTGGCTGGCTTGTCCGCGCGGGATATTTGACCCGCGAAAATGACCTGCTTCCGCTGGGCGAACAGGCAATTGCACATTTGCAAAAGGCATCTGAAAACGCGGATTTCATTCCGCGTCTCTCCTTGCCGACAGTTGCCTCTGACCATGAGACTTTTTTCCCGCTCCAAACGGGTAACGTCGAAATCGCGCACTGCGAATCGTGCGGATATGCCAATCGTTTGGAACTGGCACAGTTCAAAAAGACTCCCCTGCCCCGCGAAGAAGAACTTCCGTTCGAAAAAATTCTCACGCCTGAATGTCATACGATTGAGGCATTGGCATATTTTTTGAACATTCCTAAAGAAAAGACCGCCAAGGCGTTGATGTTCACCCGCATATCAGACGGAAAATTCGTCTTCGTCGTGGTGCGCGGAGATATGACCTTGAGCGAAGCCAAACTGCGGAACGCCGTCGGGGAGATAAAACTGGCAGATGCAGAAGCAGTTCAAAAGTCAGGTGCAGAGGCGGGGTTTGCGTCACCGATCGGCTTGAAAGATGCGCTCATCGTCGTGGACGACCTCATCCCGCACTCGCAGAATTTGGTGGCGGGCGCGAACGAAGCGGAATATCATCTCAAGAACACGAATTACGGGCGCGATTACACCGCCGAGATCGTTACGGATTTGGCGCTGACCCAAAATGGCGAAGCGTGCGCGAATTGCGGAAACCCGCTCACCATCCAATCGTCCCTAAAACTGACTACGCGCAGTGAGTTTGATTTCAAAAATATCTTGCTTGCGCTAGCTGAAACGCATCACGATGATAAAGGGCTGACCCTCCCCATCTCCGCCGCGCCATTCAATGTGTATCTGATGCATGTGCCTGGCAAGACGCTGGACACCAAAGCCAAAGCCGAAGAAATTTACATCGCGCTGCAAAGCGGGGGGATTGCGGTGTTGTTCGATGCGCGTGACGAACGCGCTGGCGTAAAATTCAACGACGCGGACTTAATAGGCTGCCCTCTGCGAATCACGGTCGGTGAAAAGGCGCTGCAAAATGGAATGGTGGAACTGAAGCGGCGCGCGTCCAATGCGGGCGCGATTGCGTTTGACAGGTTGCTTAATGTTAATAATATTTCAGAACTTTTAGAGGATAATTTATATGGATAACCCAACCCCAACCTTCAAGACCCTGTATTACACCGACTTCAACATCAAAAGCGCGATTCAAATGATCTTTGGCTCCCTGCTGTTTCAAGGGGTTACTTATTCTTTAGTTTCCGCTAACATAAAGTAGGGGAAGGAGTTGAAGGAGGGATTTTAGCTAATCGCGCCAGGTGACCAGCGGGTAAATGTGAAGTTGCTGAATTCTTTTTTCGAAGTCGTCGAGA
>VGOX01000095.1 GCA_016875755.1 Chloroflexota bacterium | reverse complement strand
TGAGATTAAACCTCTTGCAAAAGTCCGTTTCTTGGACACAAAGGCACAAAGTCTCGAAGACTCCAAGAAAAAAACTTTGTGACTTCGCGTCTTCGTGACTTTGTGGTTGCGGGAATTCACTTATGCAAGAAGTCTAATGTGTTCATCGAGAATCCGCGTTGATCTGCGTTCATCTGTGGTTACAAATCCTTTAAAAAACAGTCCCTCATAGTAGTAGGTCGCGTTTGAAACGCGACCTACTGAAAGGCGTTTTATATGACCATGCCCGCGCAACCTTTGCAATCATCCGCGCCGCCCGTTATCGAAGGCAAACTCATCAACCGCTGGCAGTATTGGTTGTTTGCCATTCCCGCCATCGTCTTTCAATTTTTTTGGGGATGGTATCCGATGGTCATTGCGATTTACCTCAGCATGACCAATTCCCCGATTCGCGGCGCGATCACCTTCGAAGGATTCAACAACTACAACCGCCTCTTTGCCGACCCGTTGGTTGGGACTTCGTTCCAGATCACATTGATCTACGCCGCGATGTCCATCGCGCTGACCTTCATCATTCCCATCTTCGTCGCCATCCTTCTCATGGAAATGCCGCCCACGCTGATGCGCGTCATGATGTTATTGTGGTTCGTGCCTCTCAGCGGAATCGCCAGCACGCTCTTTTGGCAATATCTTTATAACGAGCAGTTCGGCATCTTTCAATTTATCGCCACGCAGGTTTTTCACATGCCAGCCCAAGCCTTTCTGAGCAGTGAGCGCTGGGTCATCTTTTGGCTCATCTTTCCGGGCTTGCTCATGTTCGGGCCGGGCTTGTATTACATTACGGGTTTGCAGGGAATCCCAAAGTCATATTATGAAGCGGCTGAAATTGAAGGCGCTGGATTCTGGCGCAAGATTTGGACAATCTCATTGCCGCGCCTGCGTCCCATCATTTCGATGACTCTTTTATTTTCCATCATCGGCTCGATGCAGGAATTTTCATTCCCCGACCTGATGACTCGCGGCGGACCGAACGGCGCAAGCCGAACGGTGGTGATGTACATGTTCAGCATTTTGAACAACGGACGTTATGGCGATGCCACCGCGCTGGCTGTAATGCTCTTTATCCTCATCATGGCGATTGTTCTCGTCTATCGAACCGTCTTCAAAGACGACCCCGACATTTAAACTGCTCACTGACCACTGGAGTTCCCATGAGTCTCTTCCCTTCCGTTGGACGAAAACAACCCCGCCTGCGCCTTGCGTGGACAGCGGTTGTATTTATTTTGTGGCTCGGCGTGTTCATGCACCTCGTTCCTTTTTACATCATGATCTCCACGTCAATCAAGCCCGCGGTCGAAGCCATGTCTATGCCGCCCACGCTTTGGCCAAAAGAACCCACCCTCGTCGGCTGGAGTTTGATCTGGAATATTTCCGATATTGCCAAGTCTTTGCTGGCTCAACCCCTCAGCCGATATTTTCTCAACTCGCTCGTTATGACCTTCGGCGTGATTCTGCTTTCGATTCCGGTTACTTCGCTGGCGGCTTACGCTTCGAGCAAGTTGATCAAGGGCAAGGTTGCGCGACCGCTCTTTATCTTCTTCATCGGCACGCTCATGCTTCCCGGCATCGTGACGTTGATTCCCTCATTTTTATTGACGCGCAATTTTCCATTCCCGCTTCCCGTTCCGCCAAACATTCCCGGCACCGACATTGCCTTCCCAACCTGGCGCATCTGGAATACCTATTGGGCTGTGATTCTTCCAGCAGGATTCAGCGCGGGAAACTTCTTATTGTTCAAGGGATTTTTCGACGGCATCCCCGATTCGATCATCAACGCCGCGCGCGTGGATGGCGGCTCCGAGTTCAACATCTTCCGCCGCATCATCCTGCCGATGAGCATTCCCGTTTATGCTGTGACCACTTACTTTACCTTCGGCGGCGTATGGGATAGTTACCTCTGGCCGCTCGTGGTGATTCAAGATAGCAAAATAGCCCCGCTGACTCTTGCCATTCGCCGCATTGCGGACGCGTTCTCTTACGCGGGCACAACCAACACCATGACTGCCATTGGCGCGTCATCGTCCATTAGCCCGCTCATCGAGCAGGGACTTTCATGGAACGGCTTGATGGTGCTTGGCTTGCTACAAGCCATTCCCGTTTTTATCTTCTTCATCCTTGCGCGTGAGTATTTGCTCAAGGGCGTTCGCATTCAGGGATTGAAATAACATGACCAGCGTCACGCTTGAAAATATCGTCAAGCATTATGTTCCGCCCATCGGCGCGGCGGAGACTCACCCCGTCAGCGGGCTTGACCGCGTGAACATCCGCATCGAAGACGGCGAGACCATCAGCGTGGTCGGTCCGAGCGGATGCGGCAAAAGCACTTTTCTCAAAGTTGTGGCGGGACTCGAATCTACCGACGAAGGAAAAATTTTTTACAACAAAGTGGATGTGACCAACATCACGCCGCAGGCGCGGGGCGTGGGCATGGTCTTTCAAGATTACGCCTTGTACCCAAGCAAGGAAGGCGAAGACAATCTCGGCTATTATTTTGAAGTCCGCAAAAAAACTGAGGAAGAAAAACAACAACGCTTGCGCGAGACCGCCGAACTGATGGGCATCGGTTTTGATTTGCTCATGGGTCGTCAGGTGGATACGCTTTCGGGCGGCGAGAAACAGCGCGTGGGAATTGCGCGCTGCATCGTGCGCGAGCCGAATGTCTTTTTGATGGACGAACCCATCTCGAACCTTGACGCGAAACTGCGCGAGCGCACCCGCACCGAAATCAAACGCCTGCTCAAAAAATTCAGCATTACCACCATTTACGTCACGCACGACCAGCAGGAAGCCATCTTCATGGGCGACCGCATCGCCGTCATGCGCTCGGGTCGCATCGAACAATTCGGCACGTTCGACGATTTGTATTATTCGCCCGCGAATCTTTTCGTGGCGACTTTGATTGGCACGCCGCCGATGAGCGTGATTCCTGTCACGTTGCAAAATGGGATTCTGCAAATTGCGGACGCTTCGCTGACCGTCCCTGCTGAGGTGGCGGAAAAACTGCCCGAAGGCGCGCTCCGCTTCGGGGTCCGACCTGAAGCGTGGTCTGTCGTCAATGAGCCTTCATCCGCGCTGACAATGTCTGTCGCCCGCGTCGAGCGGCTATACACAGAACGAGCCGCATTCGCCAGCGGACAAATCGGCGGCGCATCCGTCAACGTTTTGGTGCCGCTCGATTTTCCCGCCGAAGCGAAAGAGATTTTCCTCCAGCCCGATTGGACTCAAGCCTCGTTCTTCGCCGCCGACTCTGAGACCGCTCTGCACACGCCTGGCGCGCCCGAACTTTTTTAGCGAAATTCAATTTACCACGAAGGGTCACCAAGATTCACAAAGTTTTTTGAGGTTTTCCTTTGTGACACTTTGTCTCCTTTGTGGTGATGTTTTCAGACGCTTCATAAAATTTTATTCAAGGATAGTGTATGCCATCCATAAAAGTCAATCACCTCGTCAAAAGTTTTGCAGAAAAGAACGCCGTCAACGACATCAACTTTGAGCTGGGCGAACATGAATTTCTCGTGCTGGTCGGACCTTCGGGTTGCGGCAAGACAACCACGCTTCGTATGCTGGCAGGGCTTGAACCCGCCACCAGCGGAGATATTTTCTTCGGCGAAAAACGAGTCAACGAAATTCGCCCGAAGGAACGCAACGTGGCGATGGTCTTTCAGGATTACGCCGTCTTTCCGCACATGACCGTGTACGAGAACATCGCCTACGGATTGCGCTCGCGCCGCGCCGCGTCTTCGCTCATCAAAGAGCGCGTGCCCAAAGCCGCAAAGACTTTCCGCATTGACCATTTGCTCCAACGCAAACCGCGCCAGTTGAGCGGCGGCGAGCGTCAGCGCGTGGCGCTTTCACGCGCAATGGTGCGCGACGCAGACTTGTATCTTTACGACGAGCCGCTTGCCAACCTCGACGCGCAATTGCGTTATCAGGCGCGTGAAGACATCATGGCATTGCACAAAGAGAAGCAAAGCCCCAGCGTGTACGTGACCCACGACCAGTCCGAAGCGATGGCGATGGGCGACCGCATTGCCGTCATGCGCAACGGACGCATCGAGCAAATCGGCACAGGCGCGGAATTATACGAACGTCCCAACAGTTTGTTTGTGGCGTACTTCATCGGCACGCCGAGCATTAACTTGTTTGAAGCCGATGTCGCCGCCGAAAACGATTCGCTTTTTGTCCGCACGCCCGCCTTCTCACTACAACTTCCCGAAGCAAGAAAATCCGCGCTTCAACCGTACGCGGGCAGGAAAATCAAGGTGGGCATTCGCCCCGAAGATTTGCACGTTCCGCGCATGGCGCAATTTCAAGTCACGGAACACAATCAGCTGCAAGGCGCGGTCAACGTCATCGAGCCATCGTCAACGGGATGCGCCGTATATATGTCCACGCTCGAATCGACGCCGCAAGATTTTGTCGCCACGCTCCGCACGAGAATGCCCGCGTCCTACATCGGCAAGGAAGTTCCCCTCGCCGTCAACATGGACAAGATGCACTTCTTCGATTTAGAAACCGAGCGCTCCATCCTCGCCAACTGATCACTGCTCACTGATTACTGACCCATGCCCTTCCTCGACGACTCAGGTCCACGCCCCGAAGAAGAACACGGAATCTTATGGCGTTCCACCGCCCTCATCGGTGAGCAACTGGAACGCATGATTCTGCTCAACATCGCATGGGCGATTCATTCCGTGCCTGTCATCGTCGCATGGGCGTACCCGAATTTTCCGTTGTATCTGCGCGTCGCGTTTTTGCTTTACAGCGCATTTGCCTTCATCCCCGCCACCGCCGCGCTTTTTGCCTCGCTCGCTCAAGTCAGTGACGGAATTCCGCTCGACGCTGAAATGGTCGCGGCGAATCTGCGCGAACGCTTTGTGTCATCCTTTCTAAAACTTTTGCCGCTTTATAGTTTGTTCTATTGGCTCTATCTTCTTTCGACATTCGCGGCGCAAAATAATATTCTTTTATTGGATGTCTTCTCGCGGTTATTGATTCTGACTTTGGCAGTTTTCTCCGTCCACTGGGGCGGACTCTACGCTCAGTCTCCGCATCTTTCCGCCCTGAAAATTGCCTCTGCTTCGGCGGCATTATTCTGGCGAAAGCCCGCCGTCACTCTGCTGACGGCGCTTCTCTGCTTCATCGCTCTGGTCATAGGCATCATCTCCATCGGCGGAATGTTTTTGATCGTGCCCGTTCTCATTGCGCTGATTCAAATTCAGTCGTATCGCATTTCTGTTTCTGACCACAAAGGAAACTAAGGGTCACGAAGGAAAATTCCTTTGTGTACCTTAGTGACCCTTTGTGGTAAGCATCTTTCTAAAACGAGGTCAACATGGGACTTCTCGAAGTCAAACAACTCACCAAAAAATTCGGCGACCGCGCCGTATTAGACAATGTATCCTTCACCGTTGACGACGGCGAATTTTTCGTCCTGCTCGGACCATCGGGCGGCGGCAAAAGCACCATCCTGAAAATCCTGTGCGGAATCGAATCAGCCGACGCGGGTTCGGTCATCCTCGCAGGGAAAGACATCACCAGGTCTGCGCCGCGAGATCGCAACGTGGGCATGGTCTTTCAGGATTACGGCTTGTATCCGCACATGAACGTCACGGAAAATATCGCCTACGGTCTCGAAGCGCGGAATTATCCAAAGGATGAAGTTACGAAGCGCGTCAAAGATGCCGCCGAAAGACTCGGACTCACGCCATTGATAGACCGCGTCATCGTTGACCTTTCTGGCGGCGAACAACAGCGCGTGGCGTTGGCTCGCGCCCTCGCCAAAGACGCGGACATGTACCTCTTCGACGAGCCCATCTCCAACCTTGACCCGAAACTCCGCGCCCAAGCCCGCCGCGATATTTTGATGGTTCATCGCGCCAAGAAGAAGCCCACCGTCTATGTGACGCATGACCAAAACGAAGCGCTCGCCATCTCGGACAGAATCGCCATCATCGCGGGCGGGCGTTTGCAACAGGTCGGCACAGCCGATGAACTGCTTCGCAAGCCTGCAAATGTTTTCGTGGCTGGTTTTCTCGGCGCGCCTGCCATGAATCTTTTGCCTGGCGAATTGAAATTCGATTCGGGCGAGTACCGCGTGAACATCACCAACTCTTTATCCATTCGCCTGCCCGCGCAATGGGATGAAACGTTGAAGGATTACAACAAGCCGCGAGTCATTCTCGGCATTCCGCCCGCCGCATTCCTCGCGCCCGATGTTGTGAGTGAAGCCGATTTGCACGGCGTTCCCAATCACATTGAAGGCGAGGTTGACTTTGTCGAGCCGCTGGTCAGCGAAGTGGTTGTGTCGTTCAAGTTGCAGAACAACTTTTTTGTCTCGGCAATTTTTCAAGGCGTGGATGAAACTGCTCTCGAAATGGGAAGCAAACTTCAGGTTGGAGTGGATAGCAATCAGTTCTGCCTCTTTGACCCAGATACAGAACAGGCTTTATAGTACCGCGACATTTATGTCGCGCCTACAAGATGAAAAGAATTTTCCTTTTACCCCTCGCCTGTATTTTTCTACTAACCGCCTGCGCTTCGCGGGAAAGGACTTTACCTGTGACAACAAACGACTGGCAATTAATCTGGAACGATGAATTCGATTCGCCCGCAGGCAGTCAACCCGACTCATCGAAATGGAATTACAACATCGGCGGCGAGGGCTGGGGCAACAACGAATGGCAGTATTACACCGACCTGCCGCAGAACGCTTCCACTGACGGGGCGGGGAATTTGGTCATTCGCGCAGAAGCAGTTCAGGGTCAAGAAGAGAAGCGCGTGTGCTGGTACGGCGAATGTAAATTCACATCCGCAAGAATTCTCACGCAGGATAAATTCACGGTCACTTATGGGAGAGTCGAAGCGCGAATCAAAGTCCCGTATGGTCAGGGAATTTGGCCCGCGTTCTGGATGCTCGGCGAAGACATTCCAACCAAGGGTTGGCCGGAATGCGGCGAGATTGACATTATGGAAAATATTGGGCGCGAGCCAAGCGCCGCGCATGGGACGGTTCACGGGCCGGGCTATTCTGGCAGCGAAGGAATTTCACATACTTTTACATTGCCCAACGGCGAAAAGTTCAGCGATGATTTTCATGTCTTTGCAACAGAGTGGGAGGCGAACGAAATCCGCTGGTATGTGGATGGAAATTTATACGGTACGCTGAAAAGAGATTCGTTCACCGACAAACGCTGGGTGTTCGATCATCCGTTTTTTATCATCATGAATGTGGCGGTCGGCGGGAACTGGCCGGGCTATCCCGATGAGACGAGCGTCTTTCCGCAAACGATGACGGTGGATTATGTGCGCGTGTTTCAAAAGGCGCAGACGGATCAATGATCTTTCATTAAGACGATGATGCTATTCTTGATATGCGCCATCACGCGGCGCTCGTTGATGCGCTGAACGATCAGCGACGCATTGCAGTGGTAGCCTTCCAAACTGATCTCGGCAAAGAATTCAGGGCAGGCGGTCTTTATAATC
>VGOX01000094.1 GCA_016875755.1 Chloroflexota bacterium | reverse complement strand
CCGTAAATTATTTGCAGAACTTCCCGAAAGCAAAGTGCGCGGCTACAAGCCCGGTCGTTTCTCTTTCAACGTGCATGGCGGGCGCTGCGAAGCCTGCCAGGGACAGGGTGAATTGCGCATCGAAATGCAATTCCTGCCCGATGTATATGTGCCGTGTGATGTCTGTCATGGCAAACGCTTCAACCGTGAAACCCTGCAGGTGATGTTCCGCGACAAATACTCGATCTCCGATGTACTGGATATGACCGTTGATCACGCGCTCGAAGAGTTCAAGAACTATCCGCAAATGCAGAATAAACTCAAGTTACTACAGGAAGTCGGCCTTGGCTATGTGCGTGTTGGCCAGCCTGCGACGACGCTCTCGGGCGGTGAAGCTCAACGCGTGAAACTCTCGAAGGAACTTTCGCGCCGTGCCACAGGGCGCACCCTGTATGTACTGGACGAACCAAGCGTCGGCTTGCATGCGGCGGATGTACACAAGCTGATCGAGGTTTTGCAGCGTCTCGTGGATACAGGCAATTCCGTCCTGATCATCGAACACAACCTCGATATCATCAAAGTGGCAGACTGGCTGATCGACCTTGGCCCTGAAGGCGGCGATCGCGGCGGGCAATTGCTCGCTGAAGGAACGCCCGAACAGGTGATGAAGGTCAAAGACTCGTATACGGGTAAATATTTGAAAGCGCACCTGAAATAAACTTATCAAAGGTCGAAAGTCAAATGCCCACGCACCAGGCTTTCGACCTTTGACTTTCAATACGCGATTCCTTTTTTTCAGGTAGAATCATTTTCACATTGCGCGGGAGGAAACCACCTCAAAAACGCCATGTAAAAAAGGAAACAGTTCATGACCAACATACCGCCTATTTCACCCAATCCCCCCGGTACACTCGGTTCCTACCGCAAACGCAAAAACCGACTTGGACCGAACGTGGTGTACATCCTTGCAGGCCTCCTCGTTGTGGGAGGTATTGCCATTCTGATCTTCTGGATGTCGGGACCCGGCAGGCCGCTCAACTCGCTGTTCGCCACAGAAACCCCCACGCCCACGGTAACACTCACACCGACCAGCACCAACACCCCCACACCAACCTCCACAGTAACTGAAACGCCAACCATCACACCCACAGCCACTTTCTCCACACCATTTAACTACACGGTACAGGAAGGCGACTATCTCGCCCTGATCGTCGAGAAATATAACCTCGGCGACGATGGCGTGGCATTGATTCTTTTACTAAACCCATACGATGCAGAAACCGGTATCGGTATCGATCCTGCCACCCAATACATCATCCCCGGTCAGGTCATCCTGCTGCCCAACCCCGATATGCAGTTGCCCACTGCCACCGCCATTCCGGCTGACCTGCCGCGCGGCACCAAGATTGCCTACACGGTGCAGGCTGGCGACTCGCTGGGTGCAATTGCTGCAAAATTCAACAGCACTATTGACGACATCATCAAGGAAAACAATATCGAAAATCCCAATGCGCTATTTGTTGGGCAATTGTTGCAAATTCCTGTAAATATGGTCACCCCTACAGCAACCCGACCGCCCACCAGCACCCCCATCACACCTGGCCCCGGCACTGTGCTCCCAAGCCAAACACCTACGCCGGTCAATTAAACCGAGAAATTTGCGGCTCAAACCCAGCAGATTTCCACTGCAAATTACTGGACAATTTGACAGCGCCCATGTAAAATAGGGCGCTGTCAAATTGTAAGGAAAGAATTTTTGGAGGAAGACCTTGGCTAACATTCAGTCTCAGATCAAACGCAATCGTCAGAACGAAAAGCGCCGCCTGCGCAACCGCAACGTTCGCGGTGCCGCCCGTACGGCTGTAAACCTCGCGCGCAAAGCCTTTGAAGAAGGCAACCCCGAAACCAAAGACGCGGTTTTGAAAGCCATCAGCGCCGTCGATAAGGCCGCTGAAAAAGGCGTGATTCACAAGAACGCCGCCGCCCGCCGCAAGGGACGTCTGATGAAGAAGCTTGTAACCTTCACCCCCGATGCAAACTTCGGCGAAGACAAGAAAAAAGGCGCAAAAAAGTCTGCTAAGAAATCCGAGTAGACATTTCAATTGCACAAGCGCGGGAGTCGAAAGGCTCCCGTTTTTGTTATATGGCCACCATCATATTCATCAACGGCACCTCCTCGTCAGGAAAAACATCCCTGCTAAAAGCGTTGCAGAAAAAATTACCAGAGCCTTATTTAGATATGGGCATCGACAAGTTCATCTGGATGCTCCCCAGCCGCTACCTCGACCGCCCGCTTTGGGATGACGTCCTTGGAAAAGCGCTTCAATCTGGACCCGTGGGCTTGACTCTGTTTTCAGGCATGCACCACGCCATTGCCGCTGCCGCTTCGCGCGGAAACAACGTCCTCGCCGACCATGTCTTCGTAGAAAAAGCCTGGGTGGACGAATGCGCTGCTCTCTTTGCTCTCTTTGCGAACATGAACGCCTACCTCATTGGCTTGCAATGCCCACTGGAAATCATGGAACAGCGCGAAAAAGACAGAAAAGACCGCACACTCGGGCAAGCCAAACTTAAGTATGAGGTTATTCACAAATACACACAATATGATCTGGAACTAGACACCTCCAACCTGACGACCGAAGAATGTGCTGAGCAAGTCATCGAACGATTGAAGTATCCACCCACCGTATTCAAGGGACTTAAGACCTGACAGGTCTTCTTCACCCACTGATATAATCCGATAACTCACCCACAGGATCGCTACGCCATGTTTCAAAAAGAACAACAACTCATCGAAGAAAAAATCAAAGAATTCTGCACAGCCAATGATATTGCGCTGGCGGAATTGAAATGGCAAGCCATCCCCTTCTCTGGTGAGTGGGGCTTTTCCACATCTTTTTTTCAGACGGCTGCCAACGAAGCGAAACTCGGCAAGGGGAACAAAGCTCCAGTGCCGCAAAAGGCTCAAGAAATCGCCGAGCAGGTCAAAAGTCAGTTGGGAAGCGTGGCTGGGATCAGTCATATCGAAGCGGTGAAGGGCTATGTCAATATCTACTTCAAGACATCCGATTATGCTCATCGTGTCGTGGACGAAGTGCTTGCCAACGGCACAGAATTCGGGCGCGGTGACGTAAAACCTGAAACGGTCATGGTTGAATACGCCCAGCCGAACACGCATCACTCCTTCCACATTGGACATGCGCGCAACACCATTTTGGGCGAAGTGCTGGCAAGGCTGGTGGAGTTCGCGGGTTATAAAACCATCCGCGCCTCGTACCCTGGCGACCTAGGACTTGGCGTCATCACGGTTATGTGGATGTACGAAAAGTTTTACAAAGGTCAGGAACCCACAGGCGTGCATGAGCGCGGACAATGGCTATTGAAGTTGTACGTGGAAGCGAACCAGTTGCTGGAAAAGAAGGAAAACGAAACGCCCGAACAGACCTCGCAACGCGAAGCCTACGAAGCAGAACGCCGCGACATGTATCGCAAGTGGGACGCGGGTGATGAGTATGTGCGCGAGTTGTGGCGCGTGACCCGCGAGTGGAGTTTGGAAGAACTGCGCGAAGTGCTGCACATGCTCGATGTGAAGATGGATGTGTGGTTCTATGAAAGCGACGTGGACGAGCCTTCCAAAGCCATTGTCGACGAATTGATCGCCAGAAATATCGCCGATGACGAACGTCCCAACGGCGGCGCGGTCATCGTAAAGATCGACGAGAAACTTGGTCTGACCAAGGAGAAATATCGCACAAATGTAATTTTGCGCGGTGACGGCACAACCCTTTACCTGACCAAAGACCTTGCGCTGGCGAAAGTAAAATTTGAACAATATCACGTGGACCGCTCGATCTATGTAGTAGATTCACGCCAATCATTGCATTTACAACAGGCGTTTGCCATTTTGAAACTATGGGGCTTTCCGCAATCTGAAAAGTGTTACCACCTCGGCTATGGTTTTGTGAGCCTGCCCGAAGGCGCGATGTCTTCCCGCAAGGGACGCGTGGCAATTTTCAAGGAAGTGTACGACGAAGCCATCAAACGCGTGCTTTCGGTGGAAGCCGAAAAGAGCGTGGATATTCCCGCCGAAGAGCGCGAGAAAATTGCGGCTCAGATCGGCTTGGGAGCATTGGTCTACTCGATGCTTTCAGTGGACAATAACAAAGACATCGTCTTCAACATCGAAGAGGCGCTTTCATTCGATGGGCGCACGGGTCCGTATATTCAGAATGCGCATGTGCGGGCGACGTCCATTTTGAAGAAATCAACCTTCAACCTGCAACCAGCAACCTTCGACTATGAATTGACCAAGCAGGAAATAGAGCTGATCGAGCAAATGTCACAGTTCCCGCAGAAGGTGCAGCAGGCGGCGGAAGAGTATCGTCCGCTGATCATGGCAATGTATGCGTATGAACTCGCCAACGCCTTCCATTCGTTCTATCACGCCGTGCCTGTGCTGCAGACCGAGAATGAGAATGTAAAGAACGCCCGACTGCGGTTGGTGGCGGCGGCAAAGCAGGTAATCGTCAATGCCCTGCGTTTGCTCGATATTCAAGCGCCTGTTATGATGTAAGTGATGAAACAGACCGAACCATAAAGGATTGGTCTGTTTTTTTAGCGGTGAGAGATGCAGATCGGATTATTCAGCGAAACACACCCTTTGGAAGAAGTACTGGTTTGGGGCGAGCCTGGCATCGAGTCGTTGCTGGGACAGTTGCTTCCAAAATCGAAAAGCCTCTTCTTCAGTTACTACGATGTACAGGAGGCGCGCCGCGAATTCCGTCACATGCAGGAACTGATCGAGGGTGAGGGTATCCGCTTCACCCGTGCAAAGGACGCGCTGGCAAAGGCGCTTTCCATCAGTGAAGTTTCAGATGCTCCGAAGAGTCTTCAGGAAATCGAACAGGCATTGCTTCAGCGGGCAAATGAGTATTACGAAACCTACCGCACACGCAAGATCGCGGATTTTTCGAACGAAGGCATTCACGGGGATATTGACGAAGTGTACGCACAAGTGCGGGCAGAGATCAAACAGATATTGGACGAAGACGCTTCCACCTACGGGGAGGCTGGCGCGATTCGTCTGAATCATTTACTTAGCCTGAAGCATGAACTTCCGCTTGTGAATATTTTCTATGGCAGAGACCAGTCGCAGGCATTGGCAGATCGCGTCGTTCTTTCTTCTCTGAAATGGGACATCCGCAAACCTGAAGTGGATGTTTTCAAACAGGCATTGATCGCGCTGGGATATGATAACGGCTTTGTCGAAGTGGATCACGGAACCATCGAAGGCGGTGACGTTGCCGTGCTCGGAGATACCTGTTACATCGGCGTCGGTGCGCGGACGACACTTAGCGCAGTGAAGAATCTTTCCAAAAAGATCGACGCAGACTTGGAACACAAGGGTATTCAAATGGTGGCAGTGGTCAACAAACGACATGTGGAAGAAGCGGCGCTGTACGGCGCACCCACAGAAGAGCACATGCGCATCATGCATCTGGACATGTTTTGGATTCCTCTCGCGCCGAATCTGGTAATGGCATACACCCACGAACTTGACCAACGTGAAGTCATTCGCATCTCACGCAACATGGACAGTTTCATCATCGAAGAGCTGGGCGGCTTTCGGGAATTTCTCTCTGAAAAGGGCATCGAAATTTTAGAAGTGGACGAAGCCGAGCAAAAGAACTTTGCCACAAATTTACTCAACCTTGGAAACAAAACTGTCATTATGGCACTTTCCACGAACCAACGCGTCATCCACGAATTGGAGCGGCGGGGATTCAGCGTGCTAAGCGCGGAGTTGAACAAACTGGTCAACGGCTACGGGGCGATCCACTGTCTGACCGCACCTGTGAGGCGAAACCCCTTGTAAAACTGTCATATCAAAATCAGGCAGAACGTAACTATGCGTTCTGCCTGATTTCTTTTAGATTAGATAATAACTATCGTAAATGTCATCGTGGGTAAAAACGAGAGGCTCAAATCCCATTCCGAGTTCTTTCGGACATTGCCCCGCCTCGCGGGACAGGTTCCTCACCGTGACATGCACAGGAGCTTCCTATGCCGATCAAAACCATCATCATGGGCGCCGCAGGGCGCGATTTTCACAACTTCAACACCTTCTTCCGTGGGAACAAGGATTATGAAGTTGTAGCCTTTACCGCCACCCAGATCCCCGACATTGAAGGACGCGTCTATCCGAAAGAGTTGGCTGGTGACTTGTACCCAAGCGGAATCCCCATCCGCGCGGAGGAAGAACTGCTCGACCTCATCAAGAAATATGGTGCAGAACAGGTCGTCTTCTCGTACAGCGATGTGCCGCATGAATATGTGATGCACAAAGCCAGCATGGTCAATGCTGCGGGCGCAGATTTCCGTATTTTGGGCACGAAGCACACCCAGATTAAAAGCAACAAACCTGTCGTGTCGATCAGTGCCGTTCGGACGGGATCAGGCAAAAGTCAGACCACGAGGCGTGTGGCAGCCGTCTTACAAGAGATGGGCTATAAAGTCGCCGCGATCCGCCACCCGATGCCGTATGGAAATCTTGTCGCGCAGGAAGTGCAACGCTACGCCTCTTACGATGACCTCGATGAATATCAATGCACCATCGAAGAACGCGAAGAGTACGAGCCTCACATCGATAACGGCGTGATCATTTACGCGGGCGTGGATTACGAGAAGATCATCCGCAAAGCCGAAGCCGAAGCGGACATCATCTTATGGGACGGCGGCAACAACGACTTCCCATTCTATGTGCCCGATTATCAGATCGTCGTCGCTGACCCGCACCGCACGGGACATGAATCGACATACTATCCTGGTGAGACCAATGTGCGCATGGCAGATTGTTTCGTCATCAACAAAGTAGATACCGCCGATGCGGAGAATGTCATCAAACTGCGTGAGAACCTGCGCAAATTGAATCCGAACGCCGTGCAGATCGAAGGCGCTTCTCCCCTCTTCGTAGATGACCCCGATGCCATTTTCGGCAAGCGCGTGCTGGTCGTGGAAGATGGTCCAACACTCACTCATGGCGAAATGGCGTACGGCGCTGGCTACGTTGCTGCCCGCCGCTTCGGTGCGAAAGAGATCGTTGACCCGCGTCCGTTCGCGGTTGGTTCGATCGCCAAGACCTTCGAGAAGTACCCGACCACAGGCGCGATTCTCCCTGCCATGGGCTACGGCGACAAGCAAACGAAGGAACTTGAAGAGACCATCAACAAGTCGGATGTGGAGTTAGTCGTGATCGGTACGCCAATTGACCTGAGCCGCGTAATCAAAATCAACAAGCCCACGCAACGCGTCCGCTATGAATTACAGGAGATCGGTCAGCCGACCTTGAAGGATGTGTTGATGAAGAAATTTGGGGTGAAGAAGTAATCAGATAGTCAATTAGTTGGATTGTCCAGTAGTCGGTTTGTCGCTGAGATGAACCGACTATTTTTATTCCCCAAAACAGGAGCGCCCCTTTTGTTATAATGGCGGTCAACTCATTTTGAAAAGGAATAGGACTTACGCAAAAGTCATTTGAATAGCAGGCGATTTGAGTTGTTGACGCAAATAGTCGGACAGCAAATCATGTTTGAGGCGGTAAACAGTCTGTTGGGTCTCATTGGCAACCTGTTTGAGGCGAACCCA
>VGOX01000093.1 GCA_016875755.1 Chloroflexota bacterium | reverse complement strand
TGAGAGCGTGTTGTAATGGTACAGCATGAGATAGTCCTTGCTGCGTGATTTATGCAGCGAGATCGAGAAGGTCTCATCCATTTCCTGAAAGAGCAGGGCATCCTGTTTGGGGTCGGTGCCAAGTGTATGGCGGAAAAGTTTGTTCGCGCGGTGATATTCATCGAGCGTGATGTAATACAGTGTCTGGCTGTCGTTTGCCCATTCCACGCCGGTGGTGTGATAGACACTGCCGAATACCCCTTGAATTTTGTCTGGATACAATTCGCCGCTGGCGAGGTCCTTGATGTAGATCGTGTACACTTCCGCGCCTTCGAGGTCAAGCGAGTAGGCGAGTTTTGTCTGGTCGGGGCTGATGCTGAATGCGCTGACGCTGCAAAATTCAAGCCCCTCCGCGAGGATATTTTGGTCGAGCAGAATTTCTTCGGGCGCATCGAGAGTTTCTTTTTTGCGGCAATAGATGGGATATTGTTTGCCCGCTTCGGTGCGGGTGTAATAAAAGTAATCCTTGAATTTTTCTGGGGCGCTGCTATCCACCTCTTGAATGCGCCCTTTCATTTCCTGAAACAAGGTTTCCTGAAGCGGTTTGAGGTGCTTCAGGGTATGTTCAAGATATTCATTTTCCGCCAGCAGGTAATTGTAGGCTTCTGGATCTTCGCGGTTGCGCATCCAATAATACTCGTCGTTGCGAGTGATGCCGTGTTGGGTGATTTTGTATTCTCGTTTGGGTGGGGTTGGATGGGTTGTCATGATAGTCCTAATTGATTTATTTGGCTTACGATATGAAGGGAAGATATTTCTCGCGCAAACTTTCCATGTGATGTTCGACATGCCCCACAAGCATGTGGATGAGAGCCCGTGCGCTTACTGCCGCGCCGCTGGCTGTTCCCATCTCTGACGCAGACTCTTCTCTCATATATTTTATGGCCAGCACATTTGCGCGGCGGAGAAATTCGAATTCGCTCAACAAGTCTGCCAGCGGAATTTCATCCGCGCCCGATTCACGGACAAAATCCTCCTGCTCGAAACCTGGCAGGGGAGTCTTGTCCTTGCGGGAGATGCGCAGCAATCGGTATGAAAAGACGCGCTCGGAGTCGATCAAATGGCTGACGATCTGCTTGATGGACCAATCTTCGGGGGAGATTCTGTAGCGGGCTTGCGAATCAGTCAAAGGTCCAAGAGCGAGGCGCAATTCATCAATTTGGAGCGGCAGGGCGGCGATCACATCTCCACGGGCTATGGCGCGCTGGATATAATCGGCATAAAAAGGGGCATATTCTTCTGGGGCGGGTGGTGAGATTTTCATTATTAAAATCCTTTCAGAAATTATAACGTACCCTCATTGCCTGTATAATACAGCCGATTATGGTTACTTATTCATTTAGGGAATTATTCCGTACTTCTTCCACCAATGAACGGCTGAGCCTGTTCCGAACTTTGTTCGATGCGCAGGAATTGAATGTTGATTTGGCACTGGCAATGCTCAAGGTGATCCATAAGGAACTCGGGCAGGAACCTGCTGTGGATCGGTCGGCATATAAACGTTACGCCGAGACGATCGAAACACTGCGTCATCATAAGCAGGATATGCTGCGGGAAGTGGTCAATGCGTGGAAGGCAGACAGGATCGTAAAAGACCCTGATTGGCTTTCGGATGGGCGGGTCAAGTAATTATTTGTTTGCACGGGGGAATTTGCAAAACGTATCTTCCAGATCGTTCCATTTGCATGGCGTTATTTTTGTGATTCAATCCGCTGTATAATCATGTCAGACAATCATTTGGAGTTTCCATGACCAGTAATCACACTCGTAACCCCGGCACGCCCCTCGACCTTGATTGGGTGATGGGCGCGCATGTCAACAAAAGCGCGGTGGAGCGACGCACCGCCACGCTCACCGGTCGCCGAACCGTCAAAAAGGATTGGCAGGCGGCATGGCTTTTACGCGCCATTACCAACATTGACCTGACCACCCTCGCAGGCGACGACACGCCCGGGCGCGTCCATCGTCTGTGCGCCAAAGCAAAACAACCTTTGCGCCCCGATATGTTGGAAAAACTTGGATTGAATGGTGAGAAGATCACCGTCGGTGCGGTGTGCGTGTACCCCAACCGTGTTGCGGATGCAGTGCATGCGCTTCAAGGCTCTGGAATTCCAGTTGCTTCTGTTGCGACAGGTTTTCCTGCGGGACAGACTCCTCTGCCACAGCGCATTCAGGAGATCGAACAAGCTGTGGAAGCAGGCGCAAAAGAAATTGACGTGGTCATTGCCCGCAATTATGTGCTGACTGGCGACTGGCAAGCCATGTACGACGAATTGCAACAATTCCGCAAAGCCTGCGGCGACGCGCACATGAAGACCATCCTCGCCACGGGTGAACTTGGCACGCTCAAGAATATCTACCAAGCCAGTCTCGTATCCATGATGGCAGGCTCGGACTTTATCAAGACCTCCACGGGCAAAGAACCGACTAACGCGACTCTCGAAGTGAGCCTCGTCATGATCCGCGCCTTGCGAGATTATCTCGACCGCTTCGGCTACAAAGTGGGATTCAAACCCGCAGGTGGAATCAGCTCCGCGAAGCAGGCGCTGGCGTGGCAGTCGCTGATGAAAGAAGAACTCGGCGATGAATGGCTGAAGAATGATCTGTTCCGCATTGGCGCAAGCAGTTTGTTGACCGACATCGAGCGGCAGTTGTATCACTATATTACGGGTCACTACGCGGCGAAACATCACATGCCGATGGGATAAGAATGATTACGTCATTGCGAGGAGGGTGCTCTTCCCGACGAAGCAATCTCCAATACAGTGTATGAGATTGCTTCGGGCGAAGAACAAGAATGCCCTCGCAATGACGGAGAAAAAGAGGTAAAAGATTATGACCATACTAATAGAAATACCCGACACCGTAGCCCGCGCGATACGAATCCCGCGAAAGGAGCAACAACGTCAGTTGAAAATAGAATTAGCGCTTAGCTTGTATGCGCAGGGTATCCTTTCATTTGGAAAAGCCTCTGAACTCGCAGAAATGACAATATTGGAGTTTGGCGTTTTACTTGGCAAGCGCAATATCCCGCGCCAGTACGATGAGACTGACCTACAGGATGATGTTGCATATGCCAGCGGTCAGTGACACTTCTCCGATATTAGGACTGGCAGTTATTGGGCACTTGGACCTGCTTCAAGAGCAGTTTGGAGAAATATTTATTCCACAAACAGTCCTTGCTGAACTTAAAATAGACGCCAATTTTAAAGGAGCGTCTAATGTGCGTATGGCATTAAACGAAGGTTGGTTGAAAGTAAAAGAGATACAGAATAAGCCGCTGGCTCAGTCCCTTTCATTGGATTTACATCAAGGCGAAGCGGAAGCCATTACTTTGGCGATTGATCTAGGTATTAACTTGTTGGTGATGGATGAGAAAATTGGTCGGGAACGCGCAAAGGATTTGGGTCTGAAAACTGTTGGCGTTCTTGGTGTGCTTTTGAATGCAAAGAAACATGGACGAATTAAGTCATTAAAGGATGCGATGACTGCTTTGCGTGATGAAATTGGGTTTTTCATTTCAGATGACCTGTATCGCCAGATTTTGGCGCAGGCAGGTGAATAAAAAGTGACAGTCACCTTCAAGGTGACTGTCACTTGAGGAAATATTATGTCAAAAATACTTGAAATCTTCAACACCATGGAATACGGACCTGCGCCCGAAGCGCCTGATGCTGTCAAGGCTTGGCTGGATGAGCACGGACGCAAGTTCGGCTTGTTCATCAACAACGAGTGGGTGACGCCGAAGGGAGCGAAGTTCTATCCTTCGTACAACCCGTCGAATGGCGAATTACTTGCCGAGACCACTCAAGCTGAGAAAAGAGATGTAGATGCAGCAGTTGCGGCAGCTCGTGGCGCATTCAAAACTTGGAGCAAAACGCCTGGCGTGACTCGCGCCCGTTATCTTTACGCGATTGCCCGCAATATTCAGAAACATTCGCGCTTGCTGGCTGTGCTCGAGAGCATGGACAACGGCAAGCCGATCCGTGAGTCGCGCGATATTGATGTGCCGCTGTTGGCGCGTCACTTTTACTATTATGCAGGTTGGGCGCAACTCATGGAAACTGAACTGCGCGACTATCAATCCGTCGGTGTGGTCGGGCAGATCATCCCGTGGAATTTCCCGCTGCTCATGCTGGCGTGGAAGATCGCGCCTGCGATTGCGATGGGTAACACGGTGGTATTGAAGCCTGCTTCGTATACAAGACTCACGGCATTGCTGTTCGCGGAAATTGTCGCCGAGGCGGGACTTCCTGCTGGTGTGGTGAACGTCATCACGGGTTCAAGCAGCGCGGGTTCGATGATCGTTGAACATCCCGATGTGGATAAGATCGCCTTCACGGGGTCAACGGATGTCGGGCGCACACTCCGCAAGCAGACGGCTGGCTCGGGCAAGAAACTCTCGCTTGAACTTGGTGGCAAGAGTCCATTCGTCGTGTTTGACGATGCCGATTTGGATGGAGCAGTCGAAGGCGTGGTCGATGCGATCTGGTTTAATCAAGGTCAGGTTTGTTGCGCAGGGTCAAGGCTGATAGTGCAGGAAAATATCGCAGCGAAGTTTATCCAAAAATTAAAAAATAGAATGCAACACATGCGCGTGGGCGACCCGCTTGATAAGTCGATTGACATGGGCGCGATCGTTGACCAAAGCCAATGGGACACGATCGATGGTTGGGTGAAGACGGGCATTGCCGAAGGGGGCGAATGTTTTCAGCCGAATATCGCGCTGCCCGAAAAAGGACTGTTTTATAAACCAACTTTGATCACGGGTCTTGACCCTGCCGCCGCAACTGTGCAGGAAGAAATTTTCGGACCTGTGCTTGTTTCGCTCACGTTCCGCACGCCGAGCGAAGCCATCGAACTTGCGAACAACACGCGCTATGGTCTCGCGGCGAGTGTGTGGAGCGATAACATCAACCTCGCGCTCGATGTCGCGAGCAAGATCAAGGCGGGCTCGGTGTGGGTCAACTGCACCAATCAATTCGACGGCGCTTCGGGCTTCGGCGGCTATCGTGAATCAGGTTACGGACGCGAAGGCGGACGGGAAGGTTTGTTTGAATATTTAAGACCGACATGGATGGAACGTCCGCGCCCTGAGTTTGTACTGGATGAAAAGAAGAAGTGGGGCGAACACGTGCCCACGCTTCCGACTCAGCCTGGATCTGCTCGGGCAAATGGACATTCGCTTCCGCCGATAGATCGCACGCCAAAGATGTACATCGGCGGCAAGCAGGTGCGACCCGATGGCGCATACACCACAACGGTGTTGAACGCCAAAGGGAAGATTGTCGGGCAGGTCGGTGACGGCAATCGCAAAGATATTCGTGATGCAGTCGATGCCGCACACAAAGCGCGGACATCAGGCTGGGCGATGCGTCACGGCTACAACCGTTCGCAAATTTTATATTTCATTGCTGAGAACCTCGATGCCCGCAACGCCGAATTTGTAAAACGCATTGTCGAAATGACAGGACGCACGCAGAAGTCCGCGCAAGCCGAAGTGGACGCATCCGTTGAAAGATTATTCACCTATGCCGCGTGGGCAGATAAATATGGCGGCAGCGTGCAAGAGACCACCCTGCGCGGAATCACTGTTGCGGTTAATGAACCTGTCGGGGTGATCGGCATTGCCTGCCCCGATGAAATGCCCCTGCTTGGATTCGTCTCGCTCATGGCGCCTGCGATTGCACGCGGCAACAGCGTGGTGATGATCCCCAGCCAGAAATATCCGCTCTCCGCCATGGACTTCTATCAGGTGCTCGACACCTCCGATGTGCCTGGCGGCGTGGTCAACATCGTCACCGGCGACCGTGACCATCTGGTCAAGACCCTCGTCCAACACGAAGACGTGGACTCGCTCTGGTACTTCGGCTCGGCGGAAGGCAGTTACCACGTTGAGAACGAGTCCGCTGCGAACATGAAGCGCACATGGACGGGCTACGGTCTGCCCCGCGACTGGATGGATCGCGAGCAAGGCGAAGGTCACGAGTTCCTGCACGAGGCGACTCAGGTCAAGAATATCTGGGTGCCGACGGGGGAGTGAAAAGGAAGATAATTCGATAGTAGAGATTAGATGATTAGACATCCGAAGCCTCAAAGACTTCGGATGTCTGGGTTTATGGACGCTAGAATCCGCGCTTCTGACCTTCCCAGGGTGGGGTCTTGCCTGCTTTGAATTCTTCCACGCTGGGACCTTTTAATTTAGCGAGCCGCCAAAGACCGTAGATGTAACTGACGATCAGCAACACAACAATGAACGGCCAGCCCAAAAAGATTCGCACCGTGCCAAGTGCGCCGAGTGCATCTTGTTGATATAACCAGAATTCAAGGGTTAGCCGTGCGGCGAATGCCACCGCCCATAGAATGGTCACCTCGTTGTAGGCAGGCAACACTTGCGGATGCCAATACCAATTCAATGTCCAACGTCTGGCGATGAAGCTAGACCATGCCACCATTGGACGGTTGAACGCCACGCTTACTACGCACAGAATCACGGTTGCGGCTCCCGAGAAAAAGCCGGGTAAAAAGAATCCTGCGCCAGATCCGCTCAGTTTGACGAACAGAGCCGCCAACAGCGTGCCACCCAAGCCCCCGAGAGCATAGGTCAAATTCTCCCGTCGAAAGAGGCGGTAGGCGGCGAATCCGCCTGAGATTGCCAGCGCGCCCCAAAGCGCCGCATCTACATCCGACAATGAATTGATCAGCAGGAACACCAACGGAGGGAAAAATGAATCAAGCAGCCTTGATCCTTGACCAGAGAGAACGCCTCTTAATTCCTCCCCGAGTTCCTGTAGTTTACCCATCAGCGTGGTGCCCCATCCAGAATTTGTTCCAATCACCTTTGCTGGCATTAAGCGCGAGGAAGGCGTAAAGACTGCCCGCGAAGAAGCCGAGCACCATCATCAAGACCACCCACACGATCGAGCGGACAATGGACTTCTCGCGGTAGACGATCCACGCGGAGAATAGGATGAAGCCCGTATATAGATCGACCATCGAGACGATGCCCCACGGGTTTTGAAGCAAGGCAGCGCCGTCTTTCCCGAAATCTCCAACGGTGAAACCGTAAAACAATACAGCCGTCATGGCGAGTACACCCAAAACGGAAATGATTTTAGCAATCTTCATGTTCATTTTCTTTTCCTTAATTTCGTCATTGTATATCCGTCATTGCGAGGGCGCTCTTGTTCTTGCCGGAAGCAATCCCAACTGTAATTCTGAGATTGCTTCGCCGCCAAAGAGCAAAAGCGGCGGCTCGCAATGACGGTTGAGAAGGTCTCAATTATTTCTTCGGCGGCATGGGCACTAAAACCGATGTCCCTGACTTGTAGGCTTCATACTCTGGCTGTCCGCCCCATTTTTCATCGGCGCGTTTTTCCAAAAGGGGTACGCCACTGATGCGGGTGAGCAACAGGATGATGAAGATGGGGGAGATAAGGGTTGCCCATTGCCAGCCTTGCAAAATGGGCAGGGCAATGATCGCAACGCCGATCCATAATACGATCTCGCCAAAATAATTCGGGTGACGCGACCACGACCACAAACCAGTGTGGATGAACTTGCCTTTGTTCGCGGGCAAGGCATTGAAAACGCTTTTCTGCCTGTCTGCAATGACTTCGATGCCAAAGCCGATCAGCCATACAATGAAACCAACGACGGCGAATGCATCCAACCCGACCCGAACTGTGGACGTGATGGCTGCGAGTCCTGCCGCCACT
>VGOX01000092.1 GCA_016875755.1 Chloroflexota bacterium | reverse complement strand
ATCTACATGCACGAAGCCCAGCAATATTTCGTGCAAGACTTGAATCTTGAAACCCACATCGCCCAACTCGTTCCCGTGGGGTTGGATTACTACACCGAAGCTCAACAGCAATCAGAAATTAAGGTGCTTGCTGTAAATGAGCATGTTTCGCTTTCTGCCTTTGGAAAAAAATGGGGCGAGGTTGGCTCGAAGGGATACGGCGAAATTCAAGTCACCACACAGGTGGTTGGTTTCAGAAAATTGCGCTGGTTCACGAACGAAACTTTGGGACAGGAAGCATTGGATTTGCCGCCCTCAGAATTGCAGACGACTGGCTACTGGCTGACTCTCTCCGAAGCGACTCTGGCGCATCTGCGCGACGCTGGAGTTTGGTCCAACGACCCGAACGACTATGGCCCCGAATGGTCCAAAGTGAGACTCGCTGTCAGAAAACGGGACCAGTTCACATGTCAGGTATGCGGCGTGTTGGAATCCAACCGCGAACATGACGTGCATCACAAAGTCCCGTTTCGTGCCTTCATCCAAAATGGAGTTGTCGATCGCGAGCAGGCGAATCGTTTGGAGAATCTCACCACCTTGTGCAGCGGTTGCCATAAAAAAGTGGAGCAGAATGTGCGCATCCGCAGCGGTTTGGCGGGGCTGGGTTTTGTGCTTGGTAACCTTGCGCCGTTATTTTTGATGTGTGATGCGGGGGATCTGGGTGTGTATTCCGAGCCTGCGTGGTCGGCGGTGAATGGAATGCCGTCGGTGGTTTTGTATGATCGCATCCCCGCTGGAATTGGATTCAGTGAACGGTTGTTTGAATTACATGACGAGTTGATCTTGCGCGCGCTTGAGCTGGTGAGCGGATGCGCCTGCGACAGCGGCTGTCCTTCGTGTGTGGGTCCTGGCGGTGAAAATGGGTACGGCGGCAAAGCCGAGACGCTGGCGATCTTGAAAGAGTTAAGACCGTAATTTTTGAACGGTGGGGGTTATTTTTTCTTCATCAAAAATGAATGCATCCCCTTGAGCATCTGTTTCCATTCGGCTTCGGCGTTGATCTTGCGATGGATCTCAGCAGCGCGTTTTTGCATGATCTCTATCACGCGTTCGTCTTCGCCTGCATCGAGCCAGAAGCCGTGATCGTTCCTGGCGCAGGTGTCCAGTTTGAGGTCGTAGAGGCGGTATTGAAATTCATCCAACTCATCCACGCAATTCGGGCAGGGATAATTCGTTTTTGTTTGGAAATGAACAAGCGAGCCTTTATGTTCATCTTCGTTGAAGGTGATATCTTCCAACTGGTCGAGTTCGTGAAAATCCAGCCACATGCCGCGGCACTGCGGACATGCCTCCACTTCGATCATCCCCTTGTAGAATTTTTTAACAAGCACGGAATTACATTTTGGGCAGTTCATTTTCAATGTCATTGCGAGGGCGCTAGCCCGAAGCAATCTCCTGCTTTATTACCGCGTTGACCAACTCTTCGCTTAAAACTTCATTTGGTGACAGATCCAACCAGACCAGAAACTCAGCGTTTCCCTTTGGTCCGAGCAGAGACGATTGCACCAATCCGCGCAAGCCGAAGCCTTCGCTTTTGGCGTATTCCAACACTTCGAGCAGAACCCGCCTGTGAATTTCAGGGTCGCGGATGACACCATCGCCGCGCGCGACTTCCTTTTTGCCTGCCTCGAATTGGGGTTTGATCAAGCATAGCAATTGCGTTTTTTCAGAGACCCATTTTTTGATGGTCGGCAGTAATGTTTTCAACGAAATAAAGGATGCATCAACGGTAACGAGGTCTATCTTTTCAGGCAATGATTCCACGAAACGAGCATTCATTTGCTCCATCACGACCACACGCCTGTCGTTGCGCAGCTTCCAGTGCAAAATGCCCTTGCCCACGTCGATGGCATAGACTTTCACTGCGCCATGCTGGAGCAGGCAATCGGTAAACCCGCCTGTGGAAGCGCCCACGTCTGCGCAGGTGAACCCCGTCACATCCATGCCAAAGGTTTTCAGTGCGCCTTCCAGTTTTTCGCCGCCGCGCGAAACGTACCGCGGACCGGTATCCACTGTCAGCGTGGCTTTTGCGTCGGTTGCAGTGGCAGGCTTGAGCACGACCTGATCCGCGACGCGTACTTGTCCCGCCATGATGAGGGCTTGGGCTTTGGCGCGCGAGTCTGCCAATCCTTTTTCAACCAACAAAACGTCAAGGCGAAGTTTGGGCATGAAAATATTGTATCAGGTAAAATAGGTGCATGTTAACTGCCCTGATCAAGACCATGCGTCCGCGCCAGTGGGTGAAGAACGTTTTTATTTTCGCCGCATTGGTGTTCGATAAGCAATTGTTGAATCTCGATTCGTTTTTGAATACCCTGGCAGGGTTTGCCCTGTTTTGTTTGATCTCTTCCAGCGTGTATATCTTCAACGATATTGCCGATGTCGAAGCAGACCGCCAGCACCCTGAAAAGAAGAAACGCCCGATCCCCTCGGGGAAACTGCCCATTCGCACGGCGTGGATCGCAGGCGTTGCGTTGGTGGCGTTTACGTTTGCAGCTTCCTACTTTCTCGCACCCGGTTTTGAAGCGGTGGTGGTGATCTACTTCCTGCTCAATGTGGCATATACAAAATGGCTCAAACATATTCCGATTGTGGATGTGCTGGTCATTGCGGCTGGATTTGTCCTGCGCGTTCATGCGGGTGTCACCTTGATCTCCGTGGAGCGCTTCTCCCCGTGGCTGTATGTGGTGATGACCCTGCTTTCGCTTTTCCTCGGTTTTGGCAAACGCCGCGCCGAACTTGCCTTGCTTGCTCATGGTGCGGGGTCGCACCGCAAAGTGCTGGATGGTTACACCCTGCCCCTGATCGACCAATACATCATGATCGTTTCTGCCACGACCATCGTTGCCTATTCGTTGTATACCTTCTCCGCGCCCAACGTGCCAGACAGTCACAGCATGATGCTGACCATTCCTTTTGTGGTGTATGCCATCTTCCGTTATCTTTATCTTGTGCAGGTCAAACACTCGGGCGGCGCGCCGGAAGAAATCCTGCTCACCGATCGTCCGTTTCAGGCTGCAATGATCCTTTGGGGAGCAGCCGTTCTGGCGATCTTCTATCTCTCGTGAAAGCAACTGCGCCGGGTAAGGTCATTCTTTTTGGCGAACACGCCGTTGTTTACAACCGCCCCGCGTTGGCGGTTCCTGTTTTTCAGGTCTATGTGGAAGTGGAAGTTTTGGATTCATCCGCCAGCGGGGTTTGGATTCATGCCCCCATTATTGACCTGCATGCCGAACTTACAGCGCTTCCTGCCGACCATCCAATTGGTTCTGTTATCCTGAAACTGTTTCAACGCTTGTACATTTCCCAGCCACCGAACATGGAAGTCAGGATTTCATCCACCATTCCTGTAGCCTCGGGGCTTGGCTCTGGTGCGGCTGTTTCAGCGGCGTTGTTTCGCGCTCTTTCTTCCTACCTCTCTCATCCTCTGCCCAACGAACAGGTCAATGACCTGGTCTTCGAGATCGAAAAGTTGCATCACGGCACACCTTCGGGAATTGACAATACAGTAATCACGTATGCCATGCCCGTGTATTTCATCAAGGGACAACCTATCGAAACCTTCTATGCCGGAAAGCCGTTCACCATCGTGATCGGTGATACGGGCATCCCCGCCCCGACGAAAGAATCCGTGGGGGATGTCCGCCGTTTGTGGCTGCGGAATTCAAATTATTACGAAGATATCTTTGACGAGATCGCGCAAATCTCGTTGATCGCACGCCGTTCCATCGAAAGCGGCAAGCCCGAACTGCTTGGTGAATTGATGGACCATAACCATGCGTTTTTACAGCGCCTGACCGTCTCTTCCCCTGAATTGGATAAACTCGTCACTGCCGCACGCGACGCTGGGGCGCTCGGCGCCAAACTTAGCGGCGGCGGCAGAGGCGGGAATATGATCGCTTTGGTGAATCAGGCTCAGGCGGAGTCTGTGGCGGAGGCATTAATGTCCGCAGGCGCCAAGCGGACGATCGTCACAGAAGTCAGTTAAATCAAAACTGGAGAACCAAATGGTTCTCCAGTTTTTTATCGTCCATGGTCAATCGTCTGCGGTCTGATTTACAACTCACTTGCTCTTCTTGCGATCCTATCCTTTGCCCGTGCAATGAACTCACTCAAAGCGAAACCATTCTGCTGGCTTCCGTCGCGGACGCGCAGCGAGACCTGACCTGCTTCCATTTCGTTCTTGCCGACCACGATCATGTACGGCACTTTCATCAACTGCGCCTGACGGATCTTCGCGTTCATGCGCTGGGAGGACAGGTCTGCGCTGGCACGGATGCCGTTCTCGCGCAATTCCTTCGCGATCTTCTCCGCGTATTCATTCTGCTCATCCGTGATCGAGATGACGCGCACTTGCTCGGGCGAAAGCCAGACAGGGAAGTTGCCCGCATAGTGTTCGAGCAGGAAACCGACCATACGCTCGTGCGTGGAGAGCGGCGCGCGGTGGATGCAGAGCGGCACTTCGTCGTGACCTTCCTTGTTCGTGAACTTCAGGTCAAAGCGGGAAGGAACAGCGAAGTCAACCTGATTCGTGGCGAGTGAGAACTCACGCCCGATGGCAGACCAGATCTGCACGTCGATCTTCGGACCATAGAAGGCGGCTTCATCTTCGGCTTCCACGTAGGGAACACCGCCGTTGTCCATGGCGCGGCGCACCATGTCTTCGGTCTTGATCCACAGTTCGGGGTTGTCCACGTACTTTTTGCCGAGTCCAGCCTTCGAGTGAAGCGAGAGGCGCATCACATACTTGTCGATACCGAATAACTCAAAGTATTTCTTATACAGTTCCACCACACCCATGAATTCCTGCTCGAATTGTTCCTCCGAGCAGTAGATGTGGGCGTCGTTCATCTGCATCGAGCGGACGCGCATCAAGCCGAACAGTTCACCCGATTTCTCGTAGCGGTAGCAAGTGCCGTATTCCGCGAGGCGCACGGGCAGGTCGCGGTAGGAGCGTCCCTTCGAGCCGAAGATCTTGTGATGCATCGGACAGTTCATCGGCTTGATGTAGTAACGTACGCCTTCCAATTCCATCGGCGGGTACATGCTCTCAGCATAATAGGGCAGGTGTCCCGAGCGGATGAACAGGTCTTCCTTCGTCACGCTCGGCGTTTTCACGCGGTCATAGCCAGCCTTTTCTTCCATTTCCTTGGCGAGCTTTTCCAACTCTTCGATGAGGATGCCGCCATTGGGCAGCCATAGTGGCAAACCAGGACCTACTTCATCGTCGAAGATGAAGATTTCCAATTCCTTGCCCAGCTTGCGATGGTCGCGCTTCTTCGCTTCTTCCAACTGGTGCAGGTATTCTTCGAGTTGTTTCTTACTCTCCCAAGCCGTCCCATACAGACGTTGCAACTGCTTGTTCTTTTCGTCACCGCGCCAGTACGCGCCCGCCACGGACATCAATTTGAAGGCATCCTGCTTGATCTCCTTCGTGTTTGCCACATGCGGACCACGGCATAAGTCCGTGAACGTATCTTGCTGGTAGATGGAGATCTCGGGCTTCTCCTTGAGCGGATTGCCGTACTCGTCCAAACCGCCTTTTTCCAAGCCTTCGATCAATTCCAATTTATACGGCTGGTCGGCAAAGATCTTCTTCGCCTCTTCCGCCGAGATGACCGTTTTCTTGAAATCATGCTTGCCCTGCACAATCTGGCGCATGCGTTTCTCGATCTGTTCCAGATCCTCGGGCGTCAGGTTGCGAGGCAGGTCGAAATCATAATAGAACCCGTTCTCCACAGGCGGACCGATGGTTGGCTTGCCATCGGGGAATAACTCCATCACCGCCTGCGCCATCACATGCGCCGCCGAGTGACGGATCTTATACAAATACGAGTCTTCGTATCGTTCCTGAATTTGTGACATTTTTACATCCTTTCTTACTAGACCATAGACCATGGACGATTGACCATGGTCTATGGTCTGCGGTCTATCGTCCAAAACAAAAAACTCCCATCCACAACGGGACGAGAGTTTCAACTCACGCGGTTCCACCCGATTTGTAGCGCAAGATTAATCTTGCGGCACATCTCTTAAGCCTCTAACGGAGCCACCCGTTTCACTTACTCGCTGAAAGCTAATCGCTAACAGCTTTCCGTTCCACACTCGCGAGGGGTTTTCTGTGATGTTCCCTTGAAGAGATTCTCAATCAACGATCTCTTCTCCCTGTCAGGGATTTGACCACATACTCGTCTCGGTCAACGTGTTTTACTGATTACTGGTCACTGAAAACTGACCAAGTGGGCGAGATAGGGCTCGAACCTACGACCTTCGCGATGTCAACGCGATGCTCTAACCAACTGAGCTACCCGCCCGAAAGCGAACCACATTATACCGACTGTCCTAAAAATTGGCAATCCCTTGTATTCATACCCTTGCGGTATAATCCCCGCGTTATGGCACGCAAGAAAGCGCCCGAAGATCTATCTGTCGAAGAACTCCGCCGACTGCTGGTGGAGAAGCGTCGCGGCGCGCGTAAAGAGCGGCTGGAACATTTCCGCCGTACCGGGCGCATTGCTGCGGATGTGGAAACCCCGCCTCCAGCCGCGCCCGAGGTTGATACAACAGAATTAGCCGTCCCTGCGCCTGAAGCGACTCCCGTCCCGCCGCGCCGCCGTATCCTCGACCGCATCCTGCTTGGCGTGGAAGTCCTCGCTGTGTTGGGATTGGTGGTTGTCATCCTGAATGGTGTGGGTTTGCTGCGGACTCTCAACAACGAGGTCGTTGCGGCGTTGAACCCTGAAACTGCCGTGCCGACGCCGCTGGTGATGGCGGTGGTTTTGCCTTCGGGGCACACCCCGCCCGACGCGCAGGGAAATACGCGCCCCAATGACGCAGAAATTCCCGCGCATTTACAGCCGATGGTGCAGTCGCTGGCGAATGTGCCCGTGCCAACTGCTGCACCTGACCAG
Organism: Chloroflexota bacterium; assembly: GCA_016875755.1. GTDB lineage: Bacteria > Chloroflexota > Anaerolineae > Anaerolineales > Villigracilaceae > Villigracilis. Next base: position 822 of record VGOX01000092.1, on the reverse strand, counting down.
GCAGTGCGTATTCAGATCCCTTCGCTCAATGTGGATGCGCCCGTGGTGCAAGGCGACGGCTGGGAGCAATTGAAAAAAGGTGTGGGAACGTTCATCGGTTCGCCGCCGCCCGGGCGTGACGGCAATTTGGTAATGTCGGCGCATAACGATGTGTATGGCGAGATTTTCCGTTATTTGGATCGGCTTGTGCCCGGTGACCAGATCATCGTCTATACTCAACAGCGGCAGTTCGTTTATATTGTAGACCGCACCGTGCTTGTTGAACCCACTGCGGTGGAAGTGATGGCTCCCACCAGTTCACCCACGGTGACGCTCATCTCGTGTTACCCATATCTTGTTAACGATCAGCGTATTGTGGTCTTTGCGCGATTACAAAATTAATTAACGTCATTGCGAGGAGTGCTTGTGCGACGAAGCAATCTCTGTGCATGATGACAAAAGGAGAAATAAAATGGCTAAGAAAAATAAACGCCCCACCTCTTCTGTTCCAGTGGTGAATACCCCGCCGCAGAAGTTCGAGTTCAATCCCGATTACAGCATGGTGAAGAAAGACCTCACCCGCATCGGTATTCTGGCTGGATTCTTTATCACGGTGTTGGTGGTGCTTTCGTTCTTTTTGAAATAAAAGCGGGAGCAACGATTGATAAGTGAAAAGAGGAAAGACTGTTTTACGGTCTTTCCTCTTTTTTGTTGACCTTTAGTTTCCGCTAACTGGAAATGGCAAAGAAGAGAGGTAATGGTGTAAAGCGTGGTAATCTTGTTTTGCGAAAAAGAAATTCCACAACACCATTACCGAGATGAATCATACCATAGCCGTTTTGA
>VGOX01000091.1 GCA_016875755.1 Chloroflexota bacterium | reverse complement strand
ATTATCGCACTCTACACAACTCCCCGAGAGGTGGATAAGTTATAGTTCCCTCGGTTGCACCCTTGAGCCATTCAGGGCAGGGAGGAAATCCCTTTCACGCCCCAGTGCTACCGGTGGTATCATCCGCCCAATCTCGGTATGAGAAAACCGCAATCCAATGGACTACGGTTTTCTTTGGTTAATATTCTCAACAGCGAAGGTTAGTATGACGAATTGGAGTGTGAAATTTCAAGGTCTTTCACGCACATAAATTTTGGGACGATGATGGCGCATTATCATGGCCAAACCTGGAATGCCTCTGAGCTCAGTCGCGCAATGGGGTTATCGGATAAAACGGTTCGCAGTTATCTCGATATCCTTACCGGCGCTTTTATGGTGCGACAACTCCAACCATGGTACGAAAACATGAGCAAACGCAAGGTGCGGTCACCGAAGGTCTATCTGCGCGACAGCGGCCTCCTGCGCAGCTTGCTCAACATAGATGATATGAATACCTTATTAGCCATCCCAAGGTTGGCGCTTCCTGGGAAGGATACGTGATCGAACAGGTTCTGCAAAGCATCCGTCCGTCAGAAGCATACTTCTGGGGAGTTCATAATAGTGCAGAGCTTGACCTATTACTCTTCCATAAAGGGAAACGTTACGGGATCGAAGTGAAGTTCAGCGAAGCTCCCGAGATCACCCGTTCAATGCAAACCGCGCTGCAAGATCTGGATCTATCTCATCTGTGGGTGATCTATCCCGGTGGGGATGCGTACCAGGTTGAAAAGAAGATCTCTGTCCTGCCTTTGCAGAAAATCCCAGATTTAATCCATCAACTTTGATCAGTTCAGATATGAGTTAAGCGGATGGGTATTTCAGTTCCCTTTATTATAGAATCGGCGCTAAATGTTAATATAGGCTCTCGATATTAACATCTAGGTCACGAATTCCAAAAGTGAATAAGCCATAGACCATATAGAACATATGGAATCTTGCTATACTTGACTACAGAACATCTGTTCTGTATAATGACTCTAAAATTAGATTGCCTTTTGTCCAGTTTAGAGAGATAATCACGATGTCACCGCAGCACCTTAATAATCGAATAGCACAAGCTTCACTCGTTTCTCCTCACTGGACCCCTCAAACAGTCACAGGAAGGAGAAATGAACATGGCAAAAAAGCGAGGCAACAACGAAGGCACCGTCTACAAGCGGAAGGATGGGCGCTGGTGTGCCCAGGTCAGCCTGAGCGGCAAACGCATCACCAAGTATGCCAAGACCCAGCGAGAGTGTCATGACTGGGTTCGGGAGATCACGAACAAGATCGAACACGGCATGTCCTTCGATGCCACCCAGTTGACCCTGGAACGCTACATGGAAAGCTGGCTCACAGGTAAAGACCTTTCCATCCGGCAGAACACGGCACGCAACTACCGCCGGTATGCGGAACAAGACATCCTGCCCGTGATCGGAAAGATGCGGCTACAGAACATCCTCCCCGCTCACATCCGCCAGTTGTACCTGCGGATGCAGGCGGAAGGCAAAGGTTCCCGCACCATCCAACTGGTCCATGCCACCCTGCACTGCGCGCTCAAGCAGGCGGTTCGGGAACGGTTGATCGGGTACAACCCGATGGATGCCGTGGAGCGTCCCAAGGTGGAGACGAAGGAATTTCACATCTTCACCGAAAGCCAGGCGCGCACTTTCCTTGAAGCTGCCAGCGGTCATCCTTATGAAGCTCTTTTCTACCTGGCCCTGACCACGGGTCTGCGCAAGGGTGAGTTGCTCGGTTTGATGTGGGACGACGTGGATTGGGAAAAAGGAACTTTGCGTGTCGAGCGGCAGCTCCAACAGGCATACAACAGCAGCGCGGTGCTTGTTCCCACCAAGACCAGGTCAGGTCGCCGCCAGATCAAACTTGGCAAGATCGGTCTGGCGATGTTGGAGGCCCACCGCCAAAGGCAGGAGGCCCAGAAGACCCTGGCTGGAGACAGTTGGAAAGAGAATGGCATGATCTTCACGACCGGCATTGGCACCTACGCCAGCCAGAGTAAAGTCTCCAAGGAGTTCAAACGCCTTTTACAGGAGAACGGTTTGCCGGACATCCGCTTCCACGACCTGCGTCACACGTCGCTCTCCCTGCTCCTGGATATGGGTACACCGGTCAACACGGTGCAACATAGGGCAGGGCACTCCAAGGCGAGCGTCACGACTGACATTTATGGGCATGTAATGGCCCATTCCCAGGATGCGGCAGCCGAAAATATCGAGCAGATCGTGAAACCGCTCACAATCGTTTCGCAGTAGGGTCGCAGTGGATTTTGGTCAAAAAATGCCATGAAAGAAGCAACCCCCCATATTTGGTACGGTAGCCTACAAAGAAACCACCAAATATGAGGGTGATAGAATTGTGTAGAAGCTATGGAAGGGAAATCAAGTGGCTCATAATCGCTTGGTCGCTGGTTCGAATCCAGCCGGGCCCACAAGATACAAAAAGCGGACGGTATTCACCGTCCGCTTTTTGTATCTAATTCTTAATTCAACTGTTCTTTGACCTGTTCGTAAATTCCCGGCGTGGTTGCCAGAATGGACAATGGTTGGGAGAGAAAATCTTCGCGCCCATCGATGGCGGTGACTTTTGCTCCGCTTTCTGCGGCGATAAGCCCGGCGGCAGCTACGTCCCACGGTTTGAGTTTATATTCCCAGAACCCATCAAAACGGCCCGCGCCGACATAGCAGGCGTCCAATGCCGCAGAACCGAGGCGGCGCACGCCCTGGGTTTTTTTTCCGAGACGTTCAAAGTATTTGAAGTTATCCAGTTCCGTGTTCCACGTGTCGTAGGGGAAGCCGGTCACGAGCAGGCTTTTGCCCAATTCGGTGGTATCGGATACTTGAATTCGTTTTCCATTCAGGAACGCGCCCTTGCCGCGTTCGGCGGTGAACATTTCGTCGCGCATGGGGTCGTAGACGGCGGCGAGAGTCATCACGCCGTTGGCGGCGAATCCGATCGAGACGCAAAAGATGGGGATGTGATGCGCGTAATTGACGGTGCCATCAAGCGGATCGATGTACCAGATGTCGTTGTTTTGGCCAAGTGTCTCGCCGCTTTCTTCCGCGATGATGTGGCCGCCGGGAAAACGGGCATTGATCTCGCCGATCAAGAATGCTTCAGAGGCGTGGTCTGTTTCAGTAACCAGATCAATGATCCCTTTGTAATGAACCGTGTGTTCTTTGCTGTATCCATCCCGCAAAATAGCTCCTGCTTCACGGGCGAATCGTTCAATATCTGCGAGGGTTGGTTTCATATGTTTCCATTCCAAATGCGGCGTCCGAGGGCAGAGAGGGCGAATTCGACGGCGAGCGATGCGGTTTGATTTTGGACATCGAGGATGGGGTTGACTTCGACAAGGTCCATGCCGATGAGTTTGCCTGTTTCAGAAATGAGCTCGCAGGCGAGATGTACTTCTCGTTGGCTCAAACCGGCAGGGACGGGTGTGCCGACGCCGGGCGCGTGTTGTGGGTCGAGCGCATCGAGATCGAGCGAGAGAAATAAGCCGTCCACATCGCGGCTGACGCGTTCGATGGCTTTTTCAACAACCTTCACCATGCCATAGCGGTCGATCTGTTCCATGCTCATCACCATTGCCCCCGCTTCGCGCAGATTCGCTTTTTCACCTTCATCCAGATCGCGTGCGCCGATGATGGCGATGTTCTTGGGGTCGATGACCGGGGTTGGTTCATCCCACAGTTGCACGAGGCTGGGGTCGCCCAGCCCTGCGAGGATGGCGAGAGACATACCGTGAATATTTCCAGACGGAGTGGTTTCGGCGGTATTGAAATCAGCATGTGCATCGATCCAGATGACGCCGATTTTTTTGTTACGGGCTGCTCCGCGCACCGAGCCGATGGAGAGGCTGTGATCGCCTCCCACCACAAGCGGAAAGTTGCCAGCCTGTATCGAGGTGGATACTGCGCCGGAGACGCGCCGTGCCATTGGGATGATGCAGTCGATGTATTTTAGTTTTGGGTTGTTGATGCTGCACATTTCGGCGATGGGCACTTCCACATTGCCTTCGTCACGGACGGTGTAGCCAAGGACCTCAAGTTTGCCTTGCAGGTGCGCGTACCGAATTGCGCTGGGCCCCATGTCCACACCGCGACGATCTGCGCCGAGGTCGATCGGGACGCCAATAATATCGATTTGCATGTAAGTCTCCTAATTTTTGTTCTGGATTTCAATCTGCAGGGATGTGGGGGGTGCTTTCAGGCCAGTAAACAGATGTGCAATTACGTCCCCGCGCTTTTGATTGATACAAGGCGGCATCTGCCAACATGAGAAGATGTTCGCTATTGGTGGAATGTGACGGGCAGCAGGCAATGCCGGCAGAGAAGGTACTACTTAAGAGTTTACCTTCGAATTCGATTTTCATTGATGCGAACTGTTTTCTAAGAGACTCGGCTCGTTCGTATGCCATCTCCGTCGATAGATCTGTCATGAGGATGACGAATTCCTCACCGCCATACCGGCAGACAATGTCTCCGCTGCGGGTGTTTTCCACCAGCATGGTTGCCAACGATTGCAGGACTATATCACCGCATTTATGCCCGTAGGTATCGTTGAAATTTTTGAACAGGTCTACATCAAGGATGAGGATGGAATAGGAGGTGTTTTCGCGTTTTGCTCGTGCGTTTTCCTTATCCAACGATGCAGAAAAAAGCGGCGGTTGAAGACGCCGGTCAACGGGTCTCGGATGGCTTGTTCCTGCAATTGCACCCGCAGTCTTTCATTTTCGTTCAATTGATCCTGCAAAGACTGGTTGACCGCCCGTAATTTCGTCTCAAGCAATTTGCGCTCGGTGATGTCGCGTGCCACGATCACCCGTCCCTCCAGGTTTTTCAGGTGGTTATAGAGCGGAGTGACAACAATTTCAAGCGTATGCGGCGGATTGCCGGGAATTTCGACCTCCTCACGTGAACGTTCTGTGAAGATGAAACGGTTGAGCAATTGCGGCCATTGTTTGAATACTTCAATGGGATCCTGCCCTTCGATCTCTTTGAAGGATTTTCCCAGCCATTTTTGTGCCATTGCATTTGCGTCAACCAGACGGTCATTTGCATCCATTACAAAAAACAATTCGGGAATGTATTCCAGAACAGTATCACGGGCGATGGGAACAAGGTCGAACAGACGCAGTCCAAAAATGCTCATTGCCAGCAGAATCGCAGTGATATTGAAGGAAAGCGGAGTCAGATCCACCGTCGCAGAAAAGATCGGGAGAATGCCGGGGTTGAATTGATAGATCAAATTAAAGATAAATGGAATAAGAACTGCGCCGATCAAGTAGGGCATTTGTCTGCGGTAGGTGTGGCGTGAGCGGATGAACCGCCAGAGCAGGCATCCCATCCCTCCCAGAGTCAATACATAGGCTTGTGTAAAAGCAATCCAATACGCAGGCCCGCGGCTTATAACAAGGGGTCCTCCCGTCTCTGATGCCACCTGCACCGAGGAGTAATAAAGATTAAACCATTCCCCTGAAAGTAATAAGGCAAAAGAAAAAGACGGAATGATCCAGAAAAGCAATTGGGCTGGTTTGCGCGTCAGCCAGGCATTCAGCCGTGCATATTTTAGTGAAAAGAAAAACCAATGCACAGGCACAGAAAGGATGCCAATATTTTCGATCTTAAGCCAGAAAGTTTTTCCTTCAAGCGAGGGGGAAAGCGTGATCATGGCGTATGCGAACGACCAAACCCCCAACCCGGTCAGCACGAAAGCCATTGAGTTGCGTCCCGTCCGTGCGGGGCGGCGCAGCAAGATCACTGCCATTCCAAATGCAGTAAGAGCATTGATAATGAGAATGATCGCGAAGATCAACCACTTGCTTTCCATCCAGTGCATCTCTGTTATGCCGTTCTGTAGTATCCCACATCCACAGAATAGACTTGTCCGCGTTTGATGATCTGCTTCACGAGATTTGTCCCATAGCGGTACCCGACCTGACGATAATCAGATACAGACAAAATCAGCATATCTGCCTGTTTGCCAACTTCGAGTGAGCCGATTACATCTGCTTTGCGGATGGCGTGTGCTGAGTTGATGGTGGATGCGGCGATGGCTTGTGCTGGGGTCAATTTCATATAGCGGCAGGCAAGCGCGATCGCAAACTGCATCGACTCATTCCAAGAGGTGCCGGGGTTGCAGTCTGTTGCAATGGCGAGCATGGCATCGGCATCGAGTAATTTTTTTGCAGGTGTGTAATGGGACTCAGCCAGACCGAACGGAGTGCAGGGCAGGGCGACCGCGACTGTGTTGGATTTTCCCAACGCCTGAATATCCGCATCAGACGTAACGACGAGATGGTCGGCCGATGCGGCATTTAACTCCGCTGCGAGAGATGCACCACCAAGGTTGTCGAATTCGTCGGCGTGGATCTTGAGCGGGAATCCCAGCGCCCCAGCCCGGGTCAGGATCTGACGCGATTGTTCGAGGGTGAACGCTTTTGTCTCGCAGAAGACATCCACAAAGGGCAGGGACATGCGCGGAGCATGCGTCTCCCACCATTCTTTGAGCATGGGCAGCATGGTGGCTGTAATTTCATCTGTGTAGCCTTGTGGGTTATCCTTATATTCCGGCGGAATGGCATGTGCGCCTAGAAAGGTAAATACGAGATCAAGCGGACTTTCATCATGCAGTGCGAGCAGGGCTTTGAGAAGGCGTAGTTCAGTGGCGGCTTGCAATCCATAGCCTGTTTTTGCTTCGGCAGTGGTGGTTCCATTGCGGAACATGCGTAACATGCGCGGGCGTGTTTCTGCCATGAGCTTTTCAATACTGGCAGTGCGTGTTGCTTTCACAGTAGATAGAATGCCGCCGCCCGCAGCAAGAATATCAAGATAAGGTGTGCCCGCCATTTTCTTTTCAAATTCATCGGCACGGTCTCCCGCCCAGATGAGATGGGTATGCGGGTCTACGAAGCCAGGCATGACAACACAGCGATTTGCATCGAGGGTGGGCTCTTCCGGATAGGCATTACGGAGTTCTTCCGTGGTTCCGACTGCAATGATCTTTTCGTCACGAATGAGGATCGCGCCATTTTCGATCACGCCGAGTGAGCCGAGAGATTTTCCGCGTTGAGGTCCGCCTGCGAGAGTGAGAAGTTGGGATGCAGAATGTATGAGCATATTGTCACCGTATTTTTTATAGTTGCCTGACAAGGTAATTTAACCACAGAAAACTTGTTCGCGGGGGCGAGGATTGATTGTTATGGTTTTCACTATTGGTGAAGTCATCAATCATTACAGGTTTTGATGTTTTTAAGGATGTGTTGTTTTTTTGAAATTGTCATGTACAATAAATACATCCCTGTTTATTTTTTGGGAAATTCAAACGAAAGGAGTATGTTGTCATGATGTTTACGCCCACCGAAAAAGGCCAGGGTCTTGTTGAATATGCGCTCATTCTTGTTTTGGTTGCCATGTTTGTGTTGGCAGCATTAACCGCCCTTGGGCCGCTTATCAGCGATGTTTTTGACAATATCAGCAATACGATTTAATTCAATAGGCTTGATTTCTTGTTTTTTAAATCAAAAAAAGAACATTGCAGAATTTTGTTTTTGCAATGTTCTTTTCTTCTTACGTTCCTGTAAGGCTAACATAACTGTTAGGGATTTCGCACTTTTGGTGCTTGCATTTTTTCGTTGTGGATGTAAAATCTAGGACTTACGCAAAAGTCATTTGAATAGCAGGCGATTTGAGTTGTTGACGCAAATAGTCGGACAGCAAATCATGTTTGAGGCGGTAAACAGTCTGTTGGGTCTCATTGGCA
>VGOX01000090.1 GCA_016875755.1 Chloroflexota bacterium | reverse complement strand
CCCACATACAACATGCGACCAACAATGCTCTGGCCGATCAAGGGGTTCTCTGCTGTCATGATCACCAATCCACGCGGGAAGCGGGTATTCTGCTGTGATAAGTCCGAGCGCGAACGACCACGCGCAGAACGGTTGCCCACCGAACGCACGACATGGTGAGCCTTCTTATGCATACTGCGTGCCTCTGCAACACTGGAGAACTGCGGTGCGAAGTCATCAATCACCAAAGGCACATCCTTTGCCAGGAACATCGCCGCTTCGATGGCAGTCACCGTGGAAGTCCAATCAATCGGCGCATGGTAATCCCGTCCCTGAATAAAGCCCATACCAAAATGAGTCAACGCGAGATGAGCCAGTGTGGACTTGCCGCTTTGGGTTGTGCCGTAAACAGAAAGCACAGCATTCATGGGACGCAGACTGGTGAGTGGTGCCGCATACATCGCTGCCCACAAAGGAGCTGTGACCTTGCGTGGACCGAGTTGCAGAAATTCGAGCGTGGCACGCACTGCCTCTTCCGGATTGATCTCCTCTTTCGGCAAGGCATAATGCCGCAGATTATTCGAACCCAAATCCACCCGCACCTGGTCATTTATACCGTCCGCACCCAGCCAACCGGAAGCGGTCAGGAAGCCGCGCTCGACATCGCAGTCATGCCAGCCGGTGAAGGTGTACAACCGCTCCCGTTGAACGGATTCCATCGACACTTCTTGAATGGCACGCGCCAGGACATAAGATCTTCCCGGCGGCAGGGTGATGATCGGTCGCATACCCCAGTTATCCGGGATCCAATCCAATTTGCCAAAGGCACGCGCTTCCACCTGAACCGGCTGCAAGGCTTGCCCGGAAGCCAGTCCCCCCTCGATGCTGTAGCGCACGGTCGGCGGATTGAGTCCGTCATCCACCATCAGCTCGTGACTGATTCGCGCCCAGAAATTACCCAGTGGGTCGCCCATGAAGTACAGCCGGCGTTCGTGGATCTCTGAGTACAGAGCACCCTCGCCGTCATCATGTTGGTTCATCAATTCCCTGAGATCACGGCGAGTGATGTTCAACTTCTTCTCAACGATGGAAATGTATCGAGACCGGAGCGCATCCGGCAATTCACTGAGATGACCAGCTATCAAGTTCAAAGCCTCGTCAAATTCCAGCGGCGATAGGGACCGGCTCTGATCGATCAATATATCCAGCCACGGCTTTGCACCGGATAGATGCTTTTCCAAGCTTTGCAAGCTCAAGCCGTTCTGCAGCCATTCGTTGGCATCCTTGAACGGCAGGGCTGGAACCACCATTGTCAGGGCGCCAAGGGCCTCACATAAACGCCGCGTCACAACTGCCTTGCGTTTGCGGACCTTGTCCTGCTCTGCGGCCGGGAGTTTGGATTTATGCAGATCATTATCCAGCGCCAGATAGACCACGCGCCGCTTCCGGACCCGCTCGATCTCCAAAGCCGGCAGGTTCCCCACCCCACACAATGCCAGGGCGGAACGACCCAGTTGTCTCAAACTCTCAGCATCCGCTTGACCTTCCACGATGATGAGATTGGGGTCACCAGAAACCAATGCCCAATAGACTTGACGTTCACCCGGCAGGTTGCGTGATTTGTCGTTGGGATCAACCGGCTTCAAGGCACGCGCCGAGAAATACACGGTTCTGCCGTTCCAAGTGTGAGGATAAATAATGTATCCGTTCGGCGAAGCGTTTGCACCGTTTCCATTTGTGGTGAAATCCAAGTCGTCTGCCCGGATCAAACCCAGGTCTTTCGCCAGAGAAATATCCGCGTTAGCTTTCTGTAAACATTGCAGCAGTCCGCGATCAGATCTGCAATATCCCCAGCCCTCTTCCCGCAGGGTCTGTTCAGTGAAGCCACGTCCGAACAAATAGGTCCGTGCCTGCATTCCTGCTTCGCTCCACAATTGCGCCGCAAAATAGCGCGCCGCTTCATCAAAAAGATCGGTTCGCTTACGTCCATCCACCTCGGCTTGAATGGCTTGTGGATCAAAACCCAATTCCTGTAAATTCAGGCTGGCATATTCCGCCAGATATTTCACGGCGCCCATGAAATCCAGTCCCCGCCAACGTTGGACGAAATCAATCGCATCCCCGCCAGTGTCGCATTGGGTATAACAGCGCCAACGCTGGTGTCCATTTGGGTCCGCATACACACTGAATGCAGTGGCATTGTCGCCTTTGTGAAGCGGACAGATCCCACGCAGATCTCCCCCACTGCGATGCAATTTCGTGCCGGCACGTTCTGCGATTTCTTGCAGGTTTGCTTTGGAAAGCAGCGCATCGATGTCGAGCCGTGGGAATATTGTGGTATGATGCGCGCGGGCACGAACCGTGTCCCGCTTTCCTGTCTTGGCCGCCGGCTTCCCTCCGGCGGCATTTTGTTTATTATCCATGATCATATCCTTGTAGGCTTATTGAGTAATGAGATGTTCCACAGCCAGTTCCAGATCGCGTTCACTGGGTGTGATGTAGATACGTGTGGTGTTCAGGCTGGAATGCCCAAGTAACGCAGCGACTTTTTCCAAGCCAACCTCGTTCTCCACCAGGTTCTTGGCAAAGGTATGGCGACAGACATGCGGGGTCAGTTCATCGAGTTGCGCCTCCCGGGCATAGCGCTGCAGGATGCGCTGAACGGTTCGTCCGCTGAGCACGTCATGTTCCCCTTCCACGGTCATCCAGAGATAATCGCTTTGGGGGCGTACCTTCAACCATTCCTGCAGGGCTTTGCGCGCATCGGAGTTCAACGGCACGCTGCGCTGTTTATTCCCCTTGCCATGCTGGACCAGAACACTCCCCTTGCGTTCAGAGAGTTGGATATCTTCCATCCTCAGTTCGACAGCCTCACTCAAACGCAGGCCGGTATGCAGCAGAAACAAAACCAATGAGGCATCGCGCCGGCGCGTCAGCCAGCGTTTGGGGTATTTTTGTTGTGCCAATTCCAGATCGTTCTCGATCGCTCGCAATAACCGATGTTGTTCATGTTTATCCAGCCATTTCGGACCGCGCGCGACACCTGTCACACCTTTGATGTTTTCCGTGGGATCACTGGTGATCTGTTTGGTTTGACGCGCCCATTTGCACAATGCCGTGAGAGCCGCCAGACGGCGATTGACTGTGCCGGCTTTGCGGCGTTCGACTACCAGCAGAAAGTGTTTATATTCCTTCACATCCGTTGGGGTAATGCGCTGAACGGAGAGCGCCTCCCCATTCGTCTGTTCGAACCAGCGTGCAAAATGGTGGAGATCGGAGAGATATCCTTTGATCGTCAGCGGTGACAGGTCTTGATCATTCAGATGGTTCTGAAAATCGGTCAGTAATTCATACATTGTGGTTACCCTCATTTCGATTTTGAAAAAGCCAACAGGAAGCGCTGTGACGCGCGAACTTTTCAATCCATAGTGCGGGTCGTAATCGAGCATTCATGTGGCTCCCAGCTCTTCCTGTGACTTGAAGGTAAGCGGGACAGTAAGCAGGCTTGTAAGCAAAGGTAAGCAGTAAGTAAGCCAAGTCGTAAGCGGAACGCTTACCAACCTTTTTGCCCATCCAATTTGCTTCCGCAGTTGGCGGAAAACTCCGCGGTCGATTTTGGATGTTCTTCATTCCGACCAACCCTGGATCTGCATTTGCATCACGACCGGCTCGCGGCGGATCTTCAATTTGCCGTCACGAAATGCCTGAATGCTGTGACGAAAGAAGGCGCTCAAGACATCCGCCAGAGGCAGGTTGTACGCGTCGGCAATGGCCTTGAGCCTGGCATGCCGGTCTGCTCCCAGCCGATACGCAGCGGTCTGTCCCTTGAGCGAGCGGAAAGGTGTGTCGGTGTGTTTCACCGATCTGTGTCGGCGGGTTTGAATCTGTATCGGCTCCGTGTCGGCTTCCTCCCACACCAGGGTATGTTTGCGCCTTTTGGGATTGAGCCGTGGTTTAAATTTGAGTGTTCCGCGCGTGTGGCAGGTCTCGGCGTAATCGAACAGGACACATGCCAGCGGGTCGACATTTTCCATCAGGGCTTCGGCGAGCGCTGCCACTTCATCACGCACTTCAACAGGAATAAGATAGCGGCGGGCCGGATTGGACTTTTCCCAATTGCGCGTCGGCTTGCGCTTTTGCGCAACAACAAGATCATGCGCCACCGTGGTGTTGGTGGCAGAGTAGGCATTTCGTCCGGGCATCATCTCCTCCTATTCCAACCTGGAAAGCCGTCTGGCAAGGTCTTCATACTCAAATGCAGATCGGCTCTTAATATCTTTTTCGAAGATGGTCAGCCCTTCGGCGGAGGCTTCCCGTAAGACTGTTGCACGATGGATGGGCGTGAAGACCTGCCCGGGAAAGGCTGCCTGCAGGTTCGCCATTTGCTCGCGAGTCGTGCGGGTCTGCTCGTCGTAGAAGGTTGGCAGCACCCCCGCCAGTTTGCCACGCCATTGTTTCTCTGACTGCAAAACCTTGAGCATCTCCACAAAGCCTGAGACACCATCGGCGGAGAGATAGTCCAGGCTTGAGACGATTACCGCCATGTTCGCTGCCCAGGATGCCATTTCCTGCAAACCACCGGTGGATGGTGGGGTGTCGAAGAGCAGGTAATCGAAACCCAACCGCCGAATGGCAGGCAACTGATCCTTGATGTAATTGATCGGTTTTTCCTCGATGGTGAGCAGGCGCTGTGCCTTGGCAGTCATTTGGCTGCCGGGTAAAAGAAAAAGATTTTCCCGCCGCGTGGGACGGATCCACTGGTTCATAATTTCCGGCGTGATGGGACTAGCATTGAAGATCGGATGCAGCAACCAATTAGCCACGCAGGGTTCGGTGTCTAAATTGAGCGAGATGGCTGCATGTCCCTGCGGATCCAAATCCAGGATCAGCACTTTCTTTCCGATATGGGCAAGAGCATCCCCCACATTGATGACCGTGGTGGTCTTGCCCGTACCCCCCTTTTGATTTGCGAATACGATGACTTTCATGTGTTATTCCTCAAGGTAATTCTAGATGACGAATCAGGACGGTCCCCCCGTCGGTGTTCTCGGCGAAGGTCGCATCTTCGATGATCGCCAGCGCTACGGACTTTCCGTCCAGATCCAGATTTAGAGTTCGAACGCCGGTATGCCGGTTCAGTGCTCCCAATGCGCTGACGGTCAGTGCCATCGCCTCGGCGGAATGGGGCAGGCGGGCGGCACTCCGTTTCACCAGCTGGATCGCCCCGGACGCCACGATCTGGCGCGCTGAATCCAGCAGAACGTTCCAACCGGCAGACCGGCTCACGTAGGGTTTTCCTCAAGCGGTTTCGAACCGTTGCCATTCTCGCGGAGGTCCGCCGGAACAGTTTCCGGTTCAGGGAGAGGGACTTTGGAATTACGACCGAACGGCCAGAAGGTAAGCTTTTTCCGCACCGGATTCTTCTCCGCTTTCTCCTGCTCTTTTGTCTGATACTGACCCAATCCCAATTGATCGGCAGAACCATAGGCAGAGCGAAAGTTGCCGCGCCATTGGTTGACGATCTCCGGCAGCATTTCATCCGCCACACGTTCCGAGTCTTTTTCGATCTGGGAAAGAGCCTTGAACATCACCAGGTCACGTGCCGCTCCCTCAGCGATCTCCTTGAGCACTTCCATCTTGCCCAGTTCAAAGATCAATGTGGCAAAGATGTTTAGGGCAATTAATCCCGACATTCCCAAGATGATCGTGCGGATCTCATCCTGAGTCATCTGCCCAACCAATCCGTTCTCTCCGGAACGATACAGCGTATCCATCGTGAAGAGAGCTGCTTCCCCGAGGAAGTCGATCAGGGTCATGATTAGGGCAGTGCCGCGCTGGATGATGCCGTCCGCACGATACAGGAAAACCAACAGCCAGCCGATCATGCCTCCGGAGGTGGCCAGGAGCGCAAAGTAACCAAGCACCTGATCCTTGGCGGGCAAGGTGGATTGCACGAAATCCAGAGAACGAGAGGCGGCATACACAAGCAAACCACCACCGATCACGAAAAAAGCGACCAACGCAACAAACTTTAATAAAGCTTTCATTGTTTGCCTCCGCAGTATTTGGAATGAACCCAGCCGGTTTGACCAGCCGGGGTTGTTACCTTGATCCAGTCTTGATCGACATCCTGAACCATCAGTGCCTCGTCTTTGAACAGCCAGGCAATCACCGGACAATGCAAACCGCCACAACTTCTCAAGTTAAGGGACTGAGCCGACACTGTGCAGGCGGTCGGGATTGTAGAGGGGATGGAGCTGGGGATGCTGGAGGGCGTCGCTAAATAATCATTATCGACATCCTTCACTTCGGCATTGGACGGAACTGGCGAAGTAGTGAGGGAACAAGCCAGCATGAAAACTATGGACAGAATAAGCAAGGCGTAGGGCGTTTTCATGAATACACCGCCATCTGTACAGCTTCCTGCATCTCGATTTCCTGTTTGCGAGCTTGCGCTTTCATGCGTTTCCCTTCGGAGACTTGAGCCCATGACCAGCGCGGTGGGAAACCGCAAACCAGGACAAAGGTGCCGATCACACCGTTTGTGTACGTCAGACGTTCCAGGAATTCAGCCCGAACTGTTTGCAGATCTTGTTCGGGAGGGATCAGGATCAACCAGGCGATCTTTTCAACCAGATAGAAATATCTCTGGCTTTCCAGTACTTCGATCTTGAGATTGTCCGCCCGCGCCAGGCGCAGGAAGCGATTGGAGAAGGTTTTCAATTCGATCCCGGATTCTTCGAGCTGGATGGCAGCCCGCAGAGAGGATCGATACAAGATCTCGAAGATCGGTTTCTTGACTGGTCCCAACAGGTTGGAGAGAAACATGGTGTCACTCCTCCTGCACGGTGACATTTTCCGTGCGTCCTTCCAGCGGATTTTGTTTTTCTGACATGTGAGCCTCCTTGAAAGTAGGTTAAAATAAAAAACGCATATGGTTTTCCCATATGCGTTGAGTCAACTCACGCGTGAAACTACATTATCTAAGCCAGCCCATTGCTAACCCAAATGCCCGCCCTCTCCGCCAGTACACGCCCCCTTTTCCAGGGGCGTTTTTTTATACTTTACCGTAGAGGTTCCTGATGCCAAATCCCCTTGAATACCTCATCGAAAATATTTCCTGGTACGAACCCATGTATAACATTGCATGGGTGTTATTCATACTGTACGCACTCACCCTGCCGCTACTGCTTCTGCTTGCTTTCCACAAAATCCCCGCACTGAAGGAAATCCAACCGCCACAGGATTGGGCGTTCCATCGCAAGACATTCCCCTACCTGATCGGTGCGGCATTCGTCATCTTTTCCTTTCGCCTCATCCCCTACTGGATCTTCAACGACAAGATCCTGCATTTTCTCGGCGGGGGAATCGCGATCGCATTGATCTACGAATATTTTGTATTCAATCTTTCCATTCGTGAAGGCGGCGGATTGTTCAGCCTGAAACACGTCGCAGATAAAAGAGCAGCCTACTTTCTGGCGAATCTCATCCTGCTGGTCTTCTTTTCCTCCTTCTTCAGCGTCTTCTCCGAACTTTATGAATTCATCTCCAAATATGCAGCAGGCTACGAATTCGACAGCAGCGGCTTCGACACCTGGCTGGACATCCTAGCAAACCTTGGGGGTTCGCTCCTCGGATACACCGTCATCTGGCTTTGGAAATATCGAACAAAAAAGACCTGAGCGCACTCAGGTCTTTTTTGTTCGAATTGGTATCTACTACGGAAGCGACTGGCCGACAAACACCATCTCATCGGAAAGCTTTTCAAAGATGGGCTTCACCTCAACAAAGGAGGTTTCACACGCCTGTCCATTGGCATCGGTGAACTGGAACGCCTCTTCCTGC
>VGOX01000089.1 GCA_016875755.1 Chloroflexota bacterium | reverse complement strand
CCAGAATCGCTTTTTCAGGTTGGGCAATGAAAGCAAACTGTTCTTTGGCAACTTCAATCGACTGATAACCAAAAAATAAGTGGGGAGCAAGATGCTGAAAGACGAACCCACCGTCCCATTGCGAAGGACGCGATAATGTCACACTGAAAGTGCGGGGCACATATTCAGGGATCAAGCCATAATGTGCCAGGGCTGATGTCCCGCTGACATATGAACCAGTGACCAGTGCATTGGCAACTAAAAATGGATGCGGTACTACTTTGTTGTGGGGAGGTGCAAAGGCATAAAGTCCGCGACGCAGTTGACGGATCCTCCCTGCGCGCGTCCAACGTGAGAGTTGGCGACGGACATCGTTGGGATCCACATTCCCAACAAGTAGTAAGCCTGTTTCAAAAATAGGTTGGTCTCCTACCAGAGAAAGGAGATTTTCGAATTTCATTTAATTATTATGCCATAAATGGCAAATTGATGCAACAAGAAAATTAGATCAACGATTTCACCCAATGCATCCTTATGTAATACCCACGGTTGAGAATTGCGCATCCCGCTTTCTAAAAAAGCGCAATTCTCAACCGAGTGCGGTATAGACCTTGCCTACTTCTCCAAACATTCTGCCAGCATGCCATCACCATCACCATCACGATTCCTCGGTAATATCTTTAAATGCTGTTTGAATTGCTTTTTGACTTATTACCCGATACGCGCTAGATAACACGCTTTGCAGACCAGGCTCTGGGACAAAGTTTGGCTCCCCCAATCTTTTCAGCAGCGGCATCTCGATTGTCGGCGGACGAATCGACACGGCGAATCCCTCCAGCGGAACGCGGACGTCCCAGAAATTTTCGATCTGTTCTTCGAGTGGAATGACTACTTCCGTTTCTTCCACTTCATCTTCGGTTTCATCGCTCCCCGCGCGGCGTTTGCGGAGTTCCTGCATGACCTGTTCCTGCGTGCGACCGCGCAAACGGAAAATCAAAAATGGATCTTCGTCGAAACGTTCGCCCAAAATGTAATGCGCCGCGGCGATGTGCTTGCACGGATTGGAATAATCGGGACACGAACAATCGGTTTGCAAGTCACTGCGGTGAGAGGGAAACAAACTCACTTTCGCCCGCTCGAATGCCTGCTCGATGTCCTGCGGCATTTCACCCGCCAGCAATTGCGCGGTGAAGATGGCTTGCTCCGCCAGCGCGTCAATCAACTTGCCCCATTCCGCGTCGGTAAAATGATTCATATTAATGCTGATTTTGTACGGCGTCGATCTGGAACCCTGTACGCGCGCAGCGATCCCGTCTTTGGTTTCGTCAATCGAAAGCACCTGACCCTGACGCGCATAACTGCGTCCGCGCGAGAGGCGACCTGAATCCACGAGCCGTTCCAGCGCGGCGATCCATCTCTGTGCCCACCAACTTTTAGCGAACGCCCCGCGTTTACTCTGGGCTTTGATTCCATCTTTGGTCTTGATGGCTTTGGTCGGTTTGAACCAATAATCGTATGGCATTATTCCCTCCTCAATGTGACCACGCGGCGGAGCGCATCTGTGCTCATTTCCGTCAACCAATTCTCACCACTGCCGACAATCGCCTGCGCCAGACCCTTTTTAGATTCGATCATATCGTCGATCATCTCTTCCAGTGTGCCCGTGGTGACAAACTTATGCACCTGCACGTTGCGCTTCTGCCCGATGCGAAAGGCGCGGTCGGTGGCTTGATTCTCCACTGCGGGATTCCACCAGCGGTCGAAGTGAAAGACGTGGTTGGCGCGGGTCAGGTTCAAACCCGTGCCGCCCGCTTTCAGTGATAGGATAAAAATCGGCGGCGCGTGTTCGTCCTCCTGAAAACGCCTCACCATTTGATCACGCTTCTTCGCGGATGTACCGCCATGCAGAAATTGAGTCGCTGCGCCAAATGACTTCGGTAGATAATCCGCCAGCATTTCACCCATCTCCGCAAATTGCGTGAAGATCAAGGCACGGTCATTCCGCGTAGCGGACAGCACCTCCTCCAGCAACTCACCAAGACGTTCCAACTTTCCACTGCGATTATCGAGCGAAACATCCGCGCCAGCCTTGCTCTTTTGATGAAAATACTGCACGGGATGATTGCAAATCTGCTTCAACTGCATCATCATGCTCAATACCAACCCGCGTCGCTTAATCCCCTCTTCCTCTTCAATCCGCTTCATTACATCCTGCACCACCGCCTCATACAACGTCGCCTGCTCTTCAGTCAGCGTGCAATACACTTTCGTTTCCACTTTATCAGGCAAATCTGAAATCACGCGCGGATCAGTTTTGACGCGCCTCAAAATGAACGGCGTGGTCAACTGCTTCAACATTTTGATCGCTTCCTCGTCGTGATAGCGCTCGATGGGCATGGCAAAATTTTCGCGAAACGATTTCCTCGCGCCGAGATAGCCAGGGTTCAAAAAGTGCATGATCGACCACAACTCGGACAAACGATTTTCCACGGGCGTGCCCGTCAGCGCAATGCGAAACTCCGCGCCAATCTTGCGGATGGCTTGGGTCTGTTTCGCTTCGGGATTCTTGATGTTCTGCGCCTCGTCCAAAATCACAGCCAGCCATTTCATGGATTGGAAGGATTCCGCGTCGAGCCGCGCGACGGGATAACTGGTCAGCACCACATCCTGACCTTTGACCGCCTCCCGCATCTCTTCGCCCCTCAGCCTGCTCCCTCCCCGATGAACATAGGTTTTCAACCCTGGCGCGAATCTGCCAATCTCCCGCTCCCAGTTGGTTACCACCGACGTGGGCGCGATCAGCAACGCAGGCGCGGGTAATTTTTTCTTCGTCCCCTTTTCGTTCAACAAAAGAGAAATCGTTTGAATGGTCTTGCCAAGTCCCATATCGTCGGCGAGACATGCGCCCATGCCCCACTTGCGGAGAAATGCCAGCCATGAAAAACCGTACAATTGATACGGGCGCAATTGACCATCCAAGCCTTTGGGCTGTGACAACTGTTCGAGTTTGTCGGCTTGCTCGAATTTCTTCAACCACTCGGATAACCATTTGTCGGATTCGATTCCGTCGATGGGCAGCCCGCCCGCCGATGTCTCTCCGCCTAAACCAAGCTTCATCGCGTCGAGCAGGGACATTTCACCTTCGAGTTGCTCCCGAAGGTCCCAGAACTTGATCGCGGCTTCGATCTGCTCCGCGTCGAGAGAGACCCACTGTCCGCGGATTTGTACCAGCGGCGACTTTAACTTTGCCAGCGCTCTGAATTCTGTTTCGGTCAACTCGGTCTCGCCCAGTGATAACTTCCACTGGTACCTGACCAGATTTTCCATTGACATTCGGCTTTTGGCGTTAGCATCACCTCCCTTCGACTTCATCTGCACTTTGACGCCCAACCGCGCGCCCTTTTTGTTCCACCACGGCGGGACTAGAATCCCAAACCCCGCGCCTTCGAGCAAGGGAGCGGTCTCGCGCAGGAAGGTGTATGCGCCGCTGGTGTCTATTGTTAATTCGGTGGGACGTTTGCTTCTCAGGCTTTCCGTCACGGGCGGGAACAATCTTGCCGCATAGCCTAAACCCGTCAGTAATTTTTCCTGTGGCTGCTCGAAGCGATGACCGAGATGGGTCAACGCGCCTTTGGTTTTCTTCCACACTTCATCGGCAGGGATCAACAGACTGGGGTCATCCTTCGCTTGAATCAGATAATGCAACTGCCAGGGATTTTTCTGCAAGGCGGGCGCTTCCAAACGAAAGGCAATATGAAACGCGGCGTCGCCCGCAACATGCAGGTTGCGTATCCATGCTTTGTGGCTTGTTGTAAGGTTCTGCGCCTGTGCAGAAGATAACTGAATAGCGGCGTTTTCGCTGAACAACGCTTTGATCCAACTCACGGCGGATGAATCTTCATACATTTTCGGCGCGGTAGATTTACCCCACGCACGCGCCAGCGCGTCGCAAAAGGTATAAAGGAAACTGGTCAATAAATATTTTGGAGAAGATTCGGGCGAGCCTGCGCGACATATGGCGGGCATGGCATTTTCGAGTTGTTTCAAGCGCGCCGCATCTTTGGGTGAGTCCAGCACGGGCAGCCAGCGGGCGTAATAATCCTTGCCTTCATTCACGATGGTAGGAAGGAGTTTGTGCGCGGCAAGTGTCTCCAATGCCAGGGCGCTGACCATGCTCCAGAAACGGGTATCAGGCGCGAGTGAGAATGATGCGTTACTGTCGGTGGAAAATGCCAATAAAGCAGAAATCGCTTCGAGGGGACGCATCCAAATCCCATTTATAAGAAATGGGGTAAGTTTCGGCTTTTTGGAATCCAAATCCCAATTATGAATCAACTGCGGCGACGGGAGCGGAATCCCTTTGACGGCGGGCAGGCGCAGTGTGACGGTTTTGGTCGCGCCTTCAATATTGAGCACGTGTTTGAGCGTGTCCGTATCTGCGCAAAATGGGTGCAGGCGTGACTTTTCTTTTTTTGAGGAGCGTCCGCTTTTGGGTGCGGGGAGGTCGGATGTCTCCATCCAAAACAAAATGCCGCCCGTCTGGTTCGAAGCTTGAGGGGAGTGGTAATGTGCATGAAGGGTGTTCATGATTATCTGTTTGTTGTTCATTGTACAATAAATTTGTGCCAGTTCGTTCAGATTAGCAAGGTAACAAAACGAGGTTGGACTGCGATCTTATTCGTTGAAGGAATAATTGGTTGAGTCACTAGTCTCCACGCATGCAGGGATACATGGCGGCAGTAATCGGAATTTCTTGGCGACATTTCAACATCACTCATCCATTATTTTGGATATAGTCAAACTGGTATTTCCGTATTTTCTTTCCAGAGGCAGAGGTATTCAAATGTCTCGAAGAGCAGTGATCTACATCCGGACATCGTCAGAAACACAGGGCGAAAAATCCAGCCCGCTTGAACAAGAAGCAGATTGTCGCCATCTTGCGACTCGCTCCGAATGCTTTTCTTCCGCTGGTGGTTGGAAAAATTCTAGCTGGATTAACTGCAACCGCTGCGAACATGACAGTCACTCTGGTGCTGGCGGTTGCGTTATTTGGTTTACGCATCCCACCTGACCGATGGCTGTCTCTGGCTGCTTCTGGCATCGGGCTGGGAGTCGGCGCGTGGTTCCGCGATTACCGCACCATCCAGCCGCTGTTGATCGTGACCGTGGCAGGCAGTATTTTTGCGGCTGGCGGCTATGCCAGCGTCCCCACCCTGCCGCCATTCGTGCAAGCCTTCGATGTCTACTGACCTATTGCCTATGTCTTCGAGACCTTGCAAGGCATCATGCACGGCACAGACGTTCCATCCCTGCTTGCGCCCATGCATTGGACATACGTCGCTGCAGTATTGGGGTTGGGTTTTGGCATAATCAGTGTGCGCAAGGTAATCTGAGGTTGTAGGGGTTCCCACGGCAATCTGAACAATCGAGCCAAATCCGCAAACTCTGCACGGGTGTTACTCTCGTGCTCTACTTCTTTAAAAGAATACGCCCTGACAATCCCTCAAAAGAGAATGGATCAACGAGGCGTTTTTCACATCCTGTCTCCATCTATAGGAGCAGGGTGTGGTATGTATTAAATGTGGTTCAATGTGGGTCGAAACTTATACCCGTATACATGATATATGCCCCGCTGGGAGCATTTTACTGAGGATTTAAGAGTTTATAAAATTAACCGCCAATAGCTTTTTTAAGAACTCCCAAGTATTAACAAGCGACGGGATAAACAACCTCTCATCAGGCGAATGCAGATCCCTGATCGTCGGTCCCATCGAGATGGTATCTAATCCGCCGCAACGGTCGCTGATGATGCCACATTCGAGTCCGCCGTGGGTGAGTTCCACTTTTGGGTCTTCTTCTTTGATGGATCGATAAGTATCTACGCATTTTTTGAGGAGCGGAGATTCCATGTTGGGCTGCCAGGGAGTGAACATCTTCGTTCTTTCTGTCTTTGCGTCTGCCTGCCATGCGACAGTTTCGACACGTCTGGTAATTTCTTCCAACCTCGAAAAGACTGAACTGCGATGGTTCGAGACAATGGACAGACCATCTTCCTTCAATTCCATCACACCAATATTATTGGACGTTTCCACAAAAGCAGGCATATCCGCGGACATGGACGAAACGCCATGCGGCAATACCGTCAGCAAGCGGATCGCCGCTTGAGTATCAGCCTGGCTAATGGCGCGAATAGATTTGCTTTTGTTCTCGTTCAAAGTGAGCACAAGCCCCGCTTCTGTTTTCGTAAGTTCGCTTTGAATGGTTGATTGCAGAGCGGAAAAAACTTTTTTGCAAAATTCTGCTTTGTCTTTCGGGCAGACGAATACCGATTCTGCGTCGCGTGGAATGGCATTACGCGCTGTCCCACCTTTGAGCGTGGATAATCGAATCGGAACATTGCGTTGAATTTCATCTAACAGGCGGGCAATAAGTTTGTTAGCGTTCGTGCGGAATTTGTTGATGTCTTCGCCCGAATGTCCGCCCTGCAAGCCGTTGACCTTCAATTCAAATGCAACTTCATCTTGTTTTTGCACATCCCATGTAACAGGCAAAGTGATGTTCACACTCCCGCCGCCCGCACAGCCCATGGTGAACACGCCTTCGGTTTCCGAGTCTAGATTGATGAGTGTCTTGCCAGAAAGCAGTGACGGGTCGAGATGATCTGCGCCGCCCAATCCCTGTTCTTCCTCCACCGTCAGCAGCAATTCCAGCGGTGGGTGTTTAACGGTTTCATTCTCCACGATGGACATCATCAGCGCAATGCCTATGCCGTTGTCCGCGCCAAGGGTGGTGCCATTGGCACGAATCCAATCTCCATCGCGGATGAGTTGAATGGGGTCATGCTCAAAATCGTGCGTGGACTCATTTGTTTTTTGCCACACCATGTCCATGTGACCTTGCAGGATAAGCGTGGGACGGTTTTCGTAGCCCGCGCTGGCAGGGACGTAGATGACCAAATTACCTGCCGCATCTGTCTTGGAAGTGCAGTTGTATTCTGCCGCCCATTCAATGAGCCAGTTGCGAATTGCCGCTTCGTTCTTTGATCCGCGCGGGATGGAGGATACTTTTTCAAAATTCTTGAGGATGAGTTCAGTGGGGTTCATGTTGTTTTCCTAACTCGGACAAGCCGAAAAAGATTTGACCACAAAGACACCAGGACACGAAGACTCAAAGAGAAAAAAACTTTGTGACTTCGAGTCTTCGTGGCTAGTTTTCAGATTCCTATAACGTGATAAGCGCAATTGCCAACATGGCAATCGCGATTCCAAGACGTTGCACGCCGATGATCTTCTCGCGCAGGAACAACCACGCTAGAAGAACAGTCGCACCAGAATATAACGAGCCGAGCACGGCGGCAATATCCATGCGACCTGATTGTACTGCGAGGACATAGAACAGGCTTCCCAGAACATCGGCGCTGACGTTGAGGATGACCATCGGCAGGATCGGGCGGGAGGGGAGATGAAGTTCCTTGTTGAAAGCGGCGACGATGAACAACGTAACCCCGCCTGCCCCGCGGACAGCCACAAGCGGCGCGAATAAACTGGTCTGCCCGCCTTGGGCGATGAAGATGAAGTAGATACCAAACCCCAATCCTGCAAGGAAAGGCAGCAGCATATCTTTCAATTGGATGGCGGCTGAGTGTTGTCCGCTTTGCGAAATGAACCAGATGGCGATAAGAGCGAGCAGGAAACCTGTCAGAGTCAACGCGGGTGGAATGCCGTCTCGAATGGTGCCAACGATGGCTGGCACTCCCGCGGATGTGACCGCCGCAATCGGCGCGGCAATGGACATCTGTCCGCTGGCGAGGGCACGGTACAAGGCGAGAAAACCGAGCGAGCCGATGACGCCTGCCGCTCA
>VGOX01000088.1 GCA_016875755.1 Chloroflexota bacterium | reverse complement strand
CAGTTCATATCCCAGCACGCCGTGATCCAATCGTTTGCGCAGGGCATCCAAAATCGGCTTCGGCGCGGGGAAGTCCATATCTGCCACCCACATGGGTAGGACATCCTTCTCAAAGTATTTCCATTTATTCAGGTTGATGTTGTTGCGTCGGTCGGGAGTGATGTTGAAACTGGTCATGGGTTCCTTTTTGCATTGTAGGGCGCAGCGTCGCTGCGCCCCTACAATGCCCATACGTTTATTTTTTATACGCCACGATCATCCCATCACGCATCGGCGCGAGCGAGACGATCCAATCAGGGTCAGACGTGATTTGTTTGGTAAACTCATGCACCCCCAAAGTCGCAGGCGAAGAATCGGTCTTATCAAAAATACGTCCATGCCAAAGCATATTGTCAATGATGAGCAAGCCGCCGCTGCGTAGTTTTTCTTTGATGAGCGGCAGCGACGAGGGATACGCCTCTTTGTCAATATCGTTGAAGATGATGTCAAACGTCCCCCCCGTTTGACGGAGCGCCTCCACCGCCTCTGACACATGAAACTGGACGATGTCTGCGCTTCCCAACTTAACGAGATGCCTGCGTGCCCGCGCGGATAGTTCCTCGTCCCAGACGGTGTGATGCACCACTCCCCCGCCATCGCTTCGACCGTGCTCAGCGCAAGTTTCCTTCACCGCCTTCGCAAACCACGCCGTCGAATATCCATACCCCGACCCCAACTCAAAAATAGACTTGGCTTGAATCATCCGCGCCAGTTGATAGCAATAGTATCCGCAGGCAGGACCGATGATGGGAAAGCCATGTTCTTCGGCGTATGCTTCCATTGCCATCAACTCCGCTTCACGCGGCGGGACGAGGGATGTGATGTAATTCTGGGCATTTTCGTAGGTTAATAGATCGTCTGTCATCATTTATCTCCAAAATGCGTCAGGCTGCAAGCCTGACCTACGGTGGCAATGATGGAATTGTACCCTTGTAGGTCACGTTGGGCAGCCATGTTTGTGGGTGGGGTGTGACAAATCTGGATGTAAGCAAAAACCTGCAAAAACAGAATCAGCCCTCCCTTTAGGAAAGAGGCGTTTTCTTCATCCAAGATAACGGTATTTGACAAATGTCAGCCTTAATGCGGATGTTCATCATATTTTCTGATTATTCAGGTACGAATACAATTTATTTTTAATATCCACTGTGCGAATAATAAGGAAAAATGACCTTGTTTGAGAATCTTCCCCCGAAAGTGATTCGCTTCAACCTTGGCGCGCGCCTGACCCTGAGTATTGGCGCGAGCATTATTTTGGTGAGTGTGGCGTTGTTCGTCTGGCTGTATCAATTGCAGGAAAAACAGGCAATGGAGCAGGTGGAGGTGCAAGCCAGCGCTTTGCTGACTGAAATGATGATCGTGCGTGATTGGGTTGCGGAGTATGGCGATGTGTGGACGACCCAGCCCGGTGAATTATATGTGGAGGGGCGCGATGGTTTCTATCGCAAATCACCGGGGATGGTTACCAAGGAAATTTCCCTGTTGACGAATTCAAGGGAGAACTTTCAATTTCACATCACAAGTTTGGATTTGAAAAATCCTGAGAATGCGCCCGATTCGTTTGAGTTGCACGCTTTGATGGAGGGTTAGACCAGTCAGGAGTGGTTCCGCAGTGGAGTCGGACTCGTTCCGAAAAGGCGGAACCAGTCAATTGACTGGTTCCGTTATAGAGATTAACTGGCGGGATTGTTCAATTGGTGTAGGCGATGAAATAGCCGCAAATTGATCAACGTATAAATAAGCGTGTTCAAATTGGCAATGGCGCTGCCGTTGCGAAGATGAGGTCGCTCAATCCCAAGGTGAAACGCCTGACTATTAATGCGCTCCACAGCCGTGCGTTGGCGGTACATGCTTTTGTAAATTTGACTATCGCGATCCAACGTATATCGCAACCTTGCGCCAATGCTTATCGGCATCATTGCAGTACAGCCCTTTTTCTTTTTTGAGCAATTCTTGTGACTGATCGGACAGGGCTTGCGGGCAGGCGTAGGAAAGAATAAGGGGCAACCATATTTGCCGCGTTCGTGTTCAATCAAACAAGATGTCCTATCTGTAAACGAAAACAAAAGCGGCATGGAAAGTCCAGCGGCGCACAACGGTAAACCTTCGGCATCGAAGTTGCGTCCCTTGGTTTTATATCGCCCCTTTTCAGAAATCGGGATGGCGGCAAATGCTTGCGGGTCATCGTCTCTATGGAAGTATTCGTAGACATACCAAGCATCAAAAGCGGCATCAAACGTACCAAAACGCGGCTTAAATCCCAAAATCTGCTCGGTTTTTTCCATGAGCGGGAAGAAGTATGAGAGATCGGAGTGATTGAAAGACTGCGTCAACTCAGCCAAAACGAACTCACCCTGATCTGGAACTTTAACAACTACAATGCCAGAACCATAACCCCAATAGAATTCGCCAAACTGAAGCGTGTTGGCGGGCAAAGGATTGGTTAACGGAGTGATCGGCTCGTCACTTTGTTGGAGCCGCTTATTATGTTTGCGCTTACAACCCAATTTGCAGTCTGGATCACCTTTTGGCTGTTGGGCTTTGTTGAAGCGATTATCAACATAAGCTTTGGGGTTGTTTTCCTTCACCCAGGCAAGAATATGTTTTGTGTCGACTGAGATGCAGTCATTCATGGGAATACGTTGCCGTGCAAATTCTTGAAAGAGTAACTGCACACTACTGACGAACAGTGATTGGAAAATGGTATTTTGGGTTTGCCTCAGCAGTCTTGCCATGTGCCGTTCGGTGAGCAGACTTGCCCGAGGATCGAACCCAAACGGATATTGATTGGAAGGCACAAGCGGAAATCCCAGCAACCAGATCAAGGCTGGGTGTTCCTCCAAGTACAAGAGAAGGTCGTCCATTGAATCACGACCATCCTCCAGTTTGATCAAACAGGCAGCAAGGAATGCGATATTTGGAATGGTGGGCTGTCCCCAATTGCGGATCAAGTTGCGTTCAGGCAGTTGCGACCAGGACAAAGGTCCGAGCAAATCAAGGAAGCGCATGGCTGGTTGGGAAGATCGGACGAAATCTGGCAAATAGTCTTGATGAAGCCAAAAAGTGTGCAAATTGCCATTTTTGGGGTTGTTGGAGACCTGAAAACGGTTCCAAAGCGCCTTCACGGGCGTTACAATAGAGTTGCTTATCATGTTTTTTCTCCTTTTGAATAGAATTGAATACGGCATATTCATTCTAGCGCGATGGAGACGACATGATAAGCAACGGAACCAGTGTTTGACTGGTTCCGTTTTCAGACAAAGTACTTTTGACTGGTTCCGCTCTCGTTCCGAAAATTCGGAACCAGTGCTTTGACTGGTCTTACCCTCATTAAAGGCATTGGCGCAGTCCGCATGCAGGGTCTGGTCGCTTATTTCGGCGACCTTGAATCTGCGTGGCGGGCTGATGCTTTTCAATTAGGCGAAGCAGGCTTGGGCGCGAAGGTGGTCGAACGTGTTCTGGCGGCGAGAGAGTCGGTAGACCTGAATCAGGTTTGGGCGAAGATCGAGGCGCAGGGCATTAAAATCCTCACCTGGGCTGACGAAGAATATCCGTCCCGTTTGCGTGAGATCGAGCAGCCGCCGCCTGTCCTGTATGTGCGCGGCGAATATTTGCAGGACGATCTGTTTGCCGTTGCAATTGTCGGCACGCGCAAAGTGACGCCCTACGGCAGGCAGTTGACGGAGGAGATCGCTTCGTTTCTCGCGGCAAATGGGATCACGGTTGTGAGCGGGCTTGCCCGTGGCGTGGATGCGATTGCGCATCAAACCGCGCTGAAAGCTGGCGGGCGGACGATCGGCATTCTCGGCTCTGGAGTAGATAAGATCTATCCGCCTGAGCATCGTGCGCTTGCCGAGCAAATGATGGAGCGCGGCGCGATCATCAGTGATTACGCCGTTGGCACCCCGCCTGATGCTTCCAACTTTCCGCCGCGCAATAGGATCATTTCTGGCTTATCGCTGGCGGTAGTGGTGATCAAAGCCGCTGAAACAAGCGGTGCGTTGATCACTGCCGAATTTGCAGCCGAACAGGGACGCGAGGTATTCGCTGTGCCTGGCAGTATTTTTGCTCCGCAGAGCAAAGGTACGAATCGACTGATCCAAAAAGGCGCGTTGCTGTTGTTGACTCCCGACGACCTGATGCAGGCGTTGGATATTACCCGCATCGGCGAACATAAATCTGCGCGAAAAGTATTGCCTGCCGACGAAACGGAAGCCTTGGTGTTGAGCGTATTGAGTCGCGAACCTTTGCACGTGGATGAAATTCGCAATCAGGCCAACTTGCCAATTGAAAAAGTTTCTGCTACCCTTGCACTCATGGAATTAAAAGGAATGGTGCGTCAGGTTGGCAGTATGAACTATGTTTCCCTGCGCGAAGATCAAGCAGAATACAAGGTGAATTGAAAATGTCAGAACATCAATATGCAGTCATCATGGCTGGCGGCGGCGGTACGCGCCTGTGGCCTGTTTCGAGAAAAGAACGCCCGAAGCAGTTGCTTCCCTTGCTTGGGAAGGAAACTTTGTTTCAAAGCACTGTGGCGCGGCTTGAGAATCTTTTCCCGCCCGAGCGGATTCTTGTGGTTACAGTGGAGGAACAGGCGCGTGAAATGCGGGAGCAGGCGCCTGAGATTCCTGCAGAGAATTATCTGATCGAACCTGCGCCGCGCGGCACGGCATCAGTGGTGGGGTTGGCGGCAGCTGTCTTGCAGAAGCGCGACCCGAATGCCTCGATGGCGATCCTGCCTTCGGACCATTTCATTCGCAATCGCGACCTTTTCCATTATTTACTTAAAGCCGCCTTTGGCGTTGCAAATGATAATTTTTTGGTCACCCTTGGTATCACACCGACAGCTCCCTCCACCGCGTATGGTTACATTCAACAAGGAGAGCCGTTGAATGGAAATTACAACTATCCCGTTTACCGTGTGCAGCGCTTCAAGGAAAAGCCCGATGATCAGACTGCCCAGCAATTGCTGCGGACGGGCGATCACTCCTGGAATAGCGGCATGTTCATCTGGCGGGTGGATGCGATCCTTGGCGAGATCGAACGTCAGATGCCAGATTTGAGCGGCGTCCTGAAAAAAATATCCGCTGCATGGGGGACGTCTGAACAGGATCAGGTGGTGCAGCGATTGTGGTTCGATTTGAAAAACGAAACCGTGGATTACGGCGTAATGGAAAATGCGGAACGGGTGGCTGTATTACCTGCAGGCGGGCTCGGCTGGAGTGATGTTGGCATGTGGTCTTCCCTGTTTGAAGTGCTCATGCCTGATATGAATGGTAATATTGCCACGAATGGCAATCTGCATTTGGCACATGAGACGCATAATACATTAGTATACGGTGGTAACGGAGAGCGTTTGATCGTCACCATTGGCGTGGATGACATGGTGATCGTGGACGCTGGTGATGTGCTGATGGTCTGTAAAACCGACCAGGCACAAAAAGTGCGGGACATTGTCGGTCACCTGAAAAAACATCATCAGGAAAAATTCCTATAGAAACCGATTTGCGCGATTTGGGAAAATTGCGTAAAATGCGCTTTCGATTTTACAGGCGAGACAGCCTGATCCCAAAGTACAGTAGCCAAAAGATAATCCTGTAGAGAAATGAGCGCGGTTTTCCGCGTTGGAGGTTGGATGGAAGCATATTGCATGAAGTGCAAAGCCAAACGAGAAATGAAAGATCCCGTTGCAGGGTTTAACGCAAGAAGCTCTGCGGTCACAACGGGGACTTGTTTCGTTTGCGGCACAAAACTTTTCCGAATGGGCAAAACAGAAGCGCATGAAGGTTTAATTCCGCCGCCGAAACCTGAGAAGGTGGAAGTGCGCGAGGGCAAGCTGGTCATTGTCGAATCGCCTGCCAAGGCAAAAACGGTTGGACGCTTTTTAGGCAAGGGATACACCGTCCGCGCATCGGTGGGACATGTGCGCGATCTATTGAAATCGCAACTGTCTGTCAATGTTAATAACAACTTCGAGCCGAAGTACCGCGTGCCAAATGAAAAAAAGGAAGTGGTCAAGGAGATCAAGAAACTTGCAAAGAAGGCTGAAGAGATCTTCCTCGCAACCGATCCTGACCGCGAAGGCGAATCGATTTCCTGGCATTTGATGGAAGCGGCAGAGATCGCCCCTGAACGCACCAAACGGGTGGTCTTCCATGAGATCACCGCACCCGCAGTTGCGGAAGCATTTTCCCATCCGCGCAACATCAATATGGCCTTGGTCAATGCCCAGCAGGCGCGCCGTGTGTTGGATCGTCTGGTCGGGTACAGCATCAGCCCCATTTTGTGGGAGAAGGTGCGCGGCCGTCTTTCAGCAGGACGTGTTCAGTCGGTGGCGCTCAGGCTTATCGTTGACCGTGAACGCGAGATCGATGATTTCAACCCCGTTGAATATTGGTCGATCCATGCCGAGTTCAAACCCGAAAAATTGAAATCCAATTTCATTGCCAAACTCGTCCGTGTGGATGATAAGGAACCCGAACTCCCCAATGAAGAGACGGTGAAACCGCTTCTCTACGACATGGAAACTGCTTCGTTTTCCATCTCAAAGGTCAAACGCGGAGAGAGGCGCCGAAAACCATCCGCTCCGTTCACAACCTCCACGCTTCAGCAGGAGGCTTCGCGCAAGCTTGGTTTCACCGCCAGGCGCACCATGGCACTCGCACAGGGACTATATGAAGGCCAGGATATCGGTGAAGGCGGCACGACGGGTTTGATCACCTACATGCGTACCGACTCCACGAATGTCTCTGTCCTCGCGCAAACGGAAGCGCGTGAATACGTGAAGGGCAAATACGGCGCGGACTTTTTACCTGCCGAACCTCCCGTCTATAAGACCAAGTCTGCGGGGGCCCAGGAAGCGCATGAAGCCATCCGCCCGACCTCGTCGATGCGCGACCCTGAAAAAATGAAGGAATATCTCGACCCCGCCATGTTCAAACTGTACCGTCTGATCTGGCAGCGTTTCGTCGCCTCTCAAATGGAAGCGGCAGTGCATGATACTTTGCAAGTGGAAGTAACTGGCAAGACAAATGAGCATACCTACTTGATGCGTGCTTCGGGGTCTGCGATCAAGTTCCCTGGCTTTCTTGTTGTGTACGAAGAAGCCAAGAATGAAGACGTAAAAACCGAAGAAGAAGAGGATGTGAAGATCCCAGCTGGTGTGGTGGAAGGTCAAAAACAGGAATTGGTACGTTTGATCCCTGAGCAGCATTTTACCCAACCGCCGCCGCGCTTCTCTGAAGCCTCACTGGTGCAGTCGCTGGAAGAGAACGGCATTGGCCGTCCTTCCACCTATGCGCCGACCATCTCCACCATTCAACAGCGCGGTTATGTGATGCGCGAAGAGAAACGCCTGATCCCAACGGATACTGGCTTTCAGGTGAATGACTTGATGGTGCAATACTTCCCCGAAGTAGTGGACTTGAGCTTCACCGCCCACATGGAAGAAGACCTCGACAAGATCGCCGATGGTCAAATGACATGGACGGATGCCATTCGCGAGTTTTACGAGCCTTTTGCCGAGGATGTGAAAAAAGCCCAGGCTGAAATGCCAGTTTCAAAGTCCGAGCCTGAGCCGATCGGCCGCCAGTGCCCGAAAGATGGCGGCGAACTGGTCATCCGTTATGGGCGTTTTGGCAAATTCATCTCCTGTGCCAACTTCCCGAATTGTCGTTACACCGAACCGTGGCTGGAAAAGATCGGGATTGCCTGCCCAACAGACGGCGGTGATCTGGTGGAACGCAAGACCCGCAAGGGGCGCACCTTCTTTGGCTGTGCGAATTACCCGAACTGTGATTTCACTTCATGGAAGCGCCCGCTTGCCAAACCCTGCCCGAAA